>NZ_QUCG01000059.1:0-21968 GCF_003473645.1 Prevotella sp. AM23-5
TATTGGATGATAGTTGCGGATTTTAGGGATATGATAAATGATGGCAACTTTAAAGGTGCAAAATCAAAATTAACAACTCTTTCTTTTGCAGTAGTAGAAGGTAGCGATCACAAGTTTGTTACAATAACAGATTTTGATGGTGCATATTTAGCTTTGATAAAGGCATACATAAAAGCGGATGACCTTGATAATGCAGAAGAAGTGGGCGCCGCCTTTATGGGAAAGATTGATAATGAAATGACTTGGCAAGATACTTCTTGCTACAAAACACTTAAAAAGGAATATAAGAAAAGGAGCCGTGACTTCTCTGCTTTAAAATCACAATATGATTATGACGATTTAGTCGAATAATGATATCTTCAGATAATAATCAGAAAATAAAAAACTATTAATTATGAACATATTTAAATGTACATTAAAAGCTGACCGTGCCGGAATGAAGAAAGGCACAGTCGTTGAGGTAACAACCTCACTCGCAAGTTGTGACGCTCACAATATTGCAGATGCATGTGAGGCACAGTTTGGCAAGAAATCTCGTGAAGCTTCGCACCCAAGCTATTGGGATATCCAGAAAATTTAATTGCATAAGTTTTTCAGTAAAGTTTTTCCGTGTCCACTTATCAAGTGGATGCGGAAAAATAAGAACTAAAATATTTTAATTATGATACTACTTAACGATATTCTCAGACTTCCAGACCCTAAGAATGTTAAAGTTAGATTTAACTTGAGTTTTGGAACCAAAAGACCGGCTATTGATTACTTTACAGACCAAACGGAAGAAAGCAAGCAGCATATGCTTGAAGGTCAATATTGGAACTATTCGAAAAAAAGTAATTTCTCTGATGGAAACATTACTTTAGGTTTTGTTTCTATTCCTCAAAAACAAGATTGTTGGTTATTATTCCATATAGGAAAAGTAACTAAAGATCTTAATATCCAAGATGGGATCGGTTATGAGTTTGAAGAATTGGATGAATACAAAGAATACATAGGCAGATTGGTTATCCGCTTTAAAAATCATAGTCAGAATCTTATCAGATTAGGAGAGAATATCCTGTCTATGTGTGAGGTTGAAGAAATACTTCCTAGTGTTTACAGCAACGACTATTTTCCTGGATATTACAACGTGAATGTTTCATGGCTATCTCTTAAGAATCTCATCACAAAAGATAGTTGGCGTTCTGCTCTTGAAAATCAAAAAGGAGTGTATCTGTTGGTAGATTCAAATACAGGAAAACAATATGTTGGTTCAGCGTATGGTGAAGATATGATTCTCGGTAGATGGGAAACATACATTCGTACATGCCATGGAGGAAATAAACTTCTAAAGGAATTAGGTACAGACTATATCAAGAATAATTTCTATTTCACAATTCTCGAAACATTCAATAAGGATACTGATGACCAAATCATCATTGATAGGGAATCACATTGGAAAGATGTATTGTTTACTAGAAAATTCGGATATAACAAGAACTAGAAGGTACGATATTTTTACAATAACATCATTCAATAATCAAGCGCCAATACTTTTTTTTCAAAATATTGGCGCTTTTTTTGAAATTTTCCCTTCATATTACTATATTATAAAGGTATAACCAAAAAGAAAGAATAAAATGGCAAATAAAATGTCTTTATGTATTATCAAATACACCTATACTCAATATGTAGGGGTGGATATCGAAAAATATACTCGGGGACTATTCGAGTATGTGAAGGAAGAGTTTGGGGAGTTTCAACCACAAATGTCAGAGCCTGGAACTATACCTGATATGCCAGACTATCTGGACATCGTGCTCTGCAAGAAGGATGGCAGCATCTTCTACGAAAGCGACATTCTGCGCCGTGCCGTCAACATTCCGCATGATTGTCAAATGGGTGGATTAGTATTGGAAATCTTTATCCAGAACTGCGATGGCACGAGATACAAAAAAAGACATGCATATCCCAAGCCTTGGTGTAACCATGAAGCTAACGGCAAGTCGGACATGAGAAAACTGAAAATTCATAAAACTATCAGCAAAAGGAATCTTAACAATCAAGAAGGCAAAGACTCTGAAGGTTGTCTCCCTGAACTTAGACCACAGATTGACTTTCACGATTTTTTAAGACAATTATCCCATGACATACGAAAAATTTAAGCATTTGGCTGAGCATCCACAGCATCAGGATGTTCCTATCATCTTCAAACTCGAAGTGTTAGAAACGGAAGAGCTGGAGGAAAAGAAGCGTTCACATTATCCGAAATATAAGGTGAACACCTATTGTCCGCAAGCCTTCACCACGAAAAGAATAGAACTTTTCCCTCATAAAAGTTTGGTGGTATCATTTTTTTGTTGTAGCTTTGCAAATGAATTAATTCGATGACGCAATGGCAAGAAAATTATATCCTATAGGAATTCAGACATTTGAGGAAATCCGCAAGTTGGACAACCTCTATATCGACAAGACGGAATACATCTATCGTATGACACATACCGATGGAAAGTATTTCTTCTTGAGTCGCCCACGCCGTTTCGGAAAGTCGCTGCTGGTTTCTACCTTCCAAAGTTATTTCGAGGGAAAGAAGGAACTGTTCAAGGGGCTTGCCATCGAGAAGCTGGAAAAGGAGTGGAACGAGTATCCCGTACTGCACTTTAGTATGGCTGGAGGCAAGCACTTGGAAAAGGAACAACTGGAGCGGTATCTTCTTTTTATATTGAAAGAAAATGAAAAACGTTTCGGGGTAGAATGTGATTCTGTAGATTCAAATGTGAGATTGCTGAATCTAATCAGCAATCTGTATGAACAGACGGGTAAGCAAGTGGTGGTGTTGATAGATGAATATGATGCGCCTTTGCTGGATGTAGTACATAATGAGGACAGTTTAGGTGTGCTTCGTAATGTGATGCGCAATTTCTATAGCCCTTTGAAGGATTGTGAGCCAAAGCTTCGCTTCGTGTTCATGACGGGTATTACTAAGTTCTCTCAACTGAGTATCTTCAGTGAACTTAATAATATTACGAATATAAGCATGGATGAGCCATATGCTGGTATCTGCGGTATTACCAAGGAAGAGTTGCTTACTCAGATGAGGGAGGATATTGATTGCTTGGCAAAGAACTTGAAGTTGACTTATGAGGAGACTTTGGAGAAGTTGAAAACTAATTATGATGGCTATCATTTTACTTGGCCTTCTCCTGATATATTCAATCCTTATAGCTTGCTTAATTGTTTTTCCAAGGGAAAACTGGGGGCTTATTGGTTTGCATCTGGCACGCCAACTTATCTCATCAACATGATGAATAAATTCAAAGTGCTGCCTACATCCCTTAAGCCAATGTTTGCAAAGGAGTCTGCTTTTGATGCGCCTACAGAAAATCTGAAAGCCATTACTCCGTTATTGTATCAGAGTGGCTATCTAACAATTAGGGATTACGAGTATGAGACTGATCTATATACTTTGGATCTTCCAAATCAAGAGATAAAAGTTGGACTTCTCGAAAGTTTATTGCCGAATTATCTTGATGAATTTACTGATCAAGGAGATGTTACTATAGCTCAGATGTCTGCGCTGGTGAAAAAGGGACTATTAGAGGATGCGTTGCAACTTTTGGCGGATTTTTTGGAAACAGTTCCTTATTGTGCCAATACAGATTATGAGGGGCATTATCAGCAGATGTTTTACATCATCTTCGCCTTACTCACGAACTATAACATCATAGTGGAGCAGCATACGGCGAAGGGCAGAATCGACATCACGCTGGAGACTGCCGATACCATCTATGTGATGGAACTGAAGTTCAATAAGAGTGCCGAGGAGGCTCTCGCACAGATTGAAACAAAGCACTATGCCAACGCTTTCAAGATGAGTGGCAAGAAGGTGGTGAAGGTAGGCTTGAACTTCTCGGTGAAGGAGGAGGTGAACTGCCTGGAATGGGTGATTTCCTACCACTGAGGGGGTTAGCCGATGGATTACGATTGACTTTCACAAATTCTTAAAATAACCATCCTATGACATACGAAGATTTCAAGCAATTGGCTGAGCATCCACAGCATCGGGATGTTCCTGCCATCTTCAAGCTCGAAGTTTTAGAAACAGAAGAGCTGGAGGAGAAGAAGCGTTCTCATTATCCGAAATATAAGGTGAACACCTATTGTCCGCAAGCCTTCACCACAACCTTGGAGGAGGCTGAGAGTCTGATGCACCAGGATATCCTTTACCGCAAAAAGATGAAGGAGGAAGACGACTATCCGCTGGATACCTTCTGCTATTATATCTCGGAGATTCCGCTGGGACTGTTGCACTACGACCGCGAATGTCTTTCTCAAAGAGTGTATGACGGTGAGGGAAAACTGATCGACCGGTCTTACTGCTGTTCGCGTTTCAGCATTTACTATCCCGGAGTCTGCGATTTGCCTGCATACGACCGTCATCCTGACGAGACCTTCCGAGGCAGAAACGCTGAACAGATTAGATTTCAGAAAGGTGACATCGTGGAAGTATATCGTGGCGATGAGGTGAAACTTGCCATCGTTGTCGGAACTCCGCTTACCACCGAATGGATCTGGGAGAGAAACCAGGCTGCCAAGGATAAAAGGGGATTGGATAAACTGCCATATGATGAGACGGATGACAGCTATACCGTGATAGATGGTCCTGGCTACGAATACCACGACCATGTTCCATCGCTGTATGTCTTCGCCCCTCACTATCATGTGCCGCTCTATCTTCAGAGACGATTCAAGGGTTATCTGGAAAAGGCTGAGAAAAAGCAGAAAGAAGAGGAGGAGAAAGACAGGATCTTCCGCCAGGCTCACGATTGCTGCTTCAGCAACAAGGAACAGATAGAAAAATCTGAAAAGTGCGGCTGTTTCTTCTGCGGCGAAATCTTCTCGCCATCCGAAATCACGGATTACCTCCCTGATGAGCCGCCTACAGCTGAATGTCCCTTCTGTTATACCGACTCCGTAATAGGTGATGCCTCCGGCTTCCCTATCACCAAGGATTTCTTGAAGAAAATGAGGAAGAGATATTTCTAGGCGATTTTTCAACGTTTTTCACCGACCTTCCCCCTATCTCATGGGGGCAGTATCAGTTTTGAAAACGGACATTAAAATACAAGAACTCCGTCCTAAACAACCACGAAAGGGGAGTTAGGGCGGAGCTATCTACAAATATTACTTCTTTTCTTCCAGATGCTTCTTCACGGCATCCTCGATATCAGCCTTGTAATTCAAGCCGTAGAGGCGGTAGAGATCCTGCATGTGGAGCATTCTTGGGAAGAAGTTCTCCAGGTTGCGCTTATCCTTGGCTGTCCACTGAACCTCAGAAAGGGCGGCAAGTCTTGGCAACAGCTCCCACTCCATCTTCTTAGCATCCTTTACCCACTCGGTCCAGATACAACCCTCGGCACCGATGATGTTCTGCTGCTCGGCAGGAGTCAACTTATCAGAGCAAGGATCCAGATCATATACCCGCTGGATGCTAGGAATACCCTCTATCTTGTTGATGCGAGGATTGCTGAAATAGAAATTCGAAATAGGAGCCACGATGGTTGGATGACCTTCACGGGCTGAACGGATGCTGGCATTCACACTGGTCCAACCGCAAACGGTGATGTCCTTGGATGGAGTTCCTTCCAGAATCTCATCCCAACCCATCATCTTTCTGCCACGGTTTCTGATCTGCTTCTCTATCTCACCCATAAACCAGGTCTGAAGCTGCTCCTCCTTACTATGCTTAGGAAGCTCCTGGATGCCGAGATCTGCTATCTTCTTCTGACAGTTCTCGCAAACCTTCCAGCGGTTCTTTGGGCACTCATCGCCACCAATATGAATATACTCTGATGGGAAAATATCCATGATTTCATCCATCACGTCCTTGGCAAACTGGAGGGTCTGAGCCTTGCCAGCACACAACACATCCTCGAAAACACCAAAACGGGTAGCTACCTCGTAAGGACCACCGGTACAGCCCAACTCCGGATAAGATGCCAGGGCAGCCAGCATGTGACCCGGCATATCCACCTCCGGAATCACGGTGATGTATCTGTCGGCTGCATACTTCACAATTTCGCGAGCTTCCTCCTGGGTATAATAACCTGATACAGGAACACCATCAAACTCGTTCTTGTTGGTTGGCAGGATGGTCTCCTTGCGCTTGGAACCAATCTGGGTAAGCATCGGATACTTCTTGATTTCAAGACGCCACCCCTGATCCTCGGTAAGGTGCCAGTGGAAATAATTGATGTTGTGCATCGCAAAGACATCAATCAACTTCTTGAGATAAGGTACGCTGAAATAATGACGGCCCACATCAATCATGAATGCACGATAAGCAAAGCGGGGAGCATCGGTAACCTCGGCAGCTGGAAGAGAAACGCTCTTCACATTCCGGGTGATAGGCAATGCCTTCATCACACTCTGGATGCCATAGAAGATACCGACATGAGAGGTGGCTGAAATGGTGATGCCATTCTTGTTGACCACGAGAGAATAAGCCTCAGACTGGGTATCGCCAGCATTCAGCGCCAGACGGATCTGACCCTTCGCCTGCTTGTCGGTAGTCTTTACCTCGATACCGGTTACCTCCTTGATATGAGATGCCAGGAACTCGGCATCCTTCTTCTGCTTCTCATCTTCGGCAGCATAATAGATTGTAGTTTTGGCTGTGATGCGGAAAGGAGCGCTGCTCATCTCCTTGACTTGCTGAGGCAATGGAACTATCTGCCAACTGCCCATGTTCACATCCTTGGCTGATAATGAAAGGCTAGCCAAAAAAGCCATAGTTAGAATGATTCTTCGTATCATAATTTTGAATGAATAGGTTTTAAATCACTGCAAAATTACGATTTTATACCGAAAGTACGGCATAATTTGAAGAAAAGCATCCTTCACTATGGCTTTTTTAACCTATTTTGGGTCTGGCGACTGCCAGATGGCGGTTTCTAGAAGAGATTCACGATGCGGTCGATGTCAACCGAAAGTCCCACTGAGAAGGTGCGACCGGTGGTCATCGCCGAACTCCAATAATACTTCTCTGGTGTATAATCGAAGAGATTATCTACCGTGAAGTTCAGGTTGATGGCATCCAGGAATCGCTGCTGAAGCGTGAACTTCCACAACTGATATGCCTGATCATGCTTCTCTATCTTAGTATCTGGCGCAGCCAAATATCTGCCTGACAGAGCGGCATTGATGCGATAGAACGAACAGAGCTGGCGATCGTAGTCGAGACGCCAGGTAGCTGAATGCGGACGAGGCTGGGAGAACTGGGAATCTACGCTTCTGCCACCCACATGAAGATAGCTATAGTCGAGTTTCACACCGAGACCCATATCCGAACGGTACTGGGCACTGAAGTCGATGCCGCTCACCTCTACTCCATCCTCGTTGCAATAACGGGAAGCCACATCCGGCTGACCGGTTCCCGGGGTATAATCGGCATAATCCTCGGTAGTGATGCGCTTATCATACTTATTATAATAGCCCATGAGAGTAAGACTATACTGACCGGTGAAGAAACCTGCATTCTTCACCCTGCCGGTATGCTCCAGCGCCAGGTTGAAGTTGTCGCTCTTCTCCGGCTTCAAATCCGGATTGCCGTAAATCATCTGCATGCCTGCCATATCAAAGTTCATATACATCTCCTTGAGGGTTGGGGCACGGAATCCACCGGCATAGTTGGCACGGATGGAAAAGCCCTTCCACTTGGTCATCAGAGCCAGACGACCGGTGGTGGCATGCTGGCTGGATGCTGAGAAGTAATCATGACGAAGACTTGCCACGATGTTCAACCACTGCAAAGGATTGTAATCGAACTGGGCGAAGGCATCGTATGAATTCTGAGTCTTGGAACCATTGTTGGCAAACTGATAGGTGGTGAGATAATCGTTCAGGAAATCAGCACCTGCCGTCAATGTGTTCTTGCCGAAGATATGGGAATAGAGGGCACGGACGGTGTTCTGACGATTGGTATAATCGTGATCGTGAGTGCGCTCTTTGTTCACGAATCGGGCCTTGTCATACTGGTCGAAGCCGTATGAAATCTCCAGATTATCATTCTCCGAGAGATTCATCACGGTCTTCAGTCCGGCAGAATAATCCTTATAGTGGTCATCGTAGTTGCTGCGATTACTGATACGATTGAAATAGCCGCCACGACCTATCAGCTTCACCTTGTTAGAGAGCTTGTAGGTAAGTCGCTCTTTCACATTTAAGGTCTCGCCACCATAGATATGGAGGATGTTGGATTCTGTATCGAAGGGACTGGTAAGCTGCACCTCATCCGATGTGGTGCGCTGGATGCTGGTCTGCGAATTCCACTTTCCGGCATTGAAACTGAAGCTTCCACCGTGGCGCCACTCCTTGTTGAAGTCGTTGTAGCGGGTGTTGACATTGGCTGTCCAAGGTTCGCTGTTTTCACGGGAGATGATGTTAATGACTCCGGCTACGGCACTGGCGCCATAGAGTGCCGAAGCAGCACCCTTCACAATCTCGATACGTCCTACATTATCCAGATTCAATCTGCTGTAATCTACGTTATCCATGGTTTCACCAGCCAATCGCTCGCCATCTACGAGGAAGAGCACGGCATTTCCACCGAAACCATTCATGTTGAGAGAAGTCTCCTGATTCATGGCATAGCCAAATTCCAGACCCGGCATCTGCTCGGTGAGGAGATCCTGGATATTGGTAGCATCGGCAATCTTGATGTCATTGGCGGTAATCAGACGGGTTACCACAGGAGCATCCTTCAAAGCCTTAGGAGTTCGGGTTGCGGTTACTACTACCTGATCGAGGGCTGTAGCATCCGGCTGAAGACGAAGAACATGCTGATTGCCCTTCTTCTCATCAGTCTTCAGGATAAAGGTCTGAGTCTGATAGCCCACATAGCTCACTTTTACCTTCACCGCCCCTACCTTGCTGTAAGGAATGCGGAAATATCCATCTTCATCAGTGGTTACTCCTCCCTTGGTATTCACCATCTGAACGGTGGCACCCACCAGAGGTGCGCCCGAATCATCGAGCACTCTACCCACGATATCTCCCTGGGTTTCAGCTTTCAGATTCAGGCACAATCCGCAAAGGATTAGGAATAGTGCGAATATCTTTTGTTTCATCGAATTATATCAAAGTTTATCCTGAAACAATCAGCTTACTTCTTACAAACAAACTTACCAATCATCGCCGCAGGCATCTTGCCATACTGCACGGAATAGTTGACGGTCAGGGTGTTGTCCTTGAATGTACCCTGCAAAGTAACGGTATACTTCTTCTCAGCACCATTTACGGTAACAGTACCGGCATAGCTTTCCTGAGAGAAAGCATAAGCACCGTTAGAACCTGAAACCTTCACTGCAGGAACCTCCAGGGCAGGAAGAGCCATCATGCCCTCGCCGCAAGCTGGCAAAGTAACCTTGACTGTAGCATCATCAACAGCCTCAATCTTCATAGTAACATTATCGTATGTAGAAGCCTGCCCCATTACGGTCATATCCAGAGAGCTGGTGTATGAACCAGCTATCTCCTTGGCAGCTGCCACAGTATTATTATCATCATCACTGCTGCAAGAGCTGAATGCTACACACATAGAAACCAAAGCCAACATCATGGCCATCATTGTCTTAAACTTTTTCATTTTTCTTATTTTTCTTTTAGTTACAATAATATTTTCTGTTTGAGGGGATTTGCAATCCCCGTTCCCTGTTCAAGGGGATTTGTAATCCCCGCTATTTATCTTCCGGAACATAGATGATTTCACCATTCTCCAGCTGGTAAGCGATGCCCACCTTCTTTCCCTTGTTGCCAGATTTCTTGCTCTGGTCTTCAGAAGGAGTATAGCGATTGATCTTCTGTCCATCCTTGGTAATGATTTCCATATTCTCCTTGCCAGGATTCTTCACCATCGTGAAGTTATCCTTGCTGAACATTTCCGTCATATTATAGCGCGAAACGAGGGCTACCATCAAGGCGAGGGCAAATACCATCGCCACATCGAAGAGGTTGCTCACTACGCTCATCGGATCATCATCCTCGCCATCATGCGAGAGACGACTTCTACGTCTTTGTCTCATATTTATATCAAGCTAATGTCTTTAGTTCTTAACTCCCCCAGAGATTACTTCTTCTCATCGATGAGGTCTGCCATAAACTCGAGGTTGCTCATATCCTCGGTGTACCAGCGGTTCTTGGTCTGCTTGGTCACAAAACCGATGGCTGCAGAGAACAATCCCACAACGGTGGTAGCGAAAGCTACCTGCATATTGTAAGCCATCGAAGCAATATCACCGGTAGAAAGACCTACCAGGGCTGGACCCATCGGAATCAAGGTACCCATCAAACCGAGCATCGGACCCATCTTCAGAAGAGTAGATGGAAGAGAAAGATCCTTCTCTACAAACTGGGCATACTGGTCGAGGATGCGGTTCACCTGCGCCTTGCTCTGACGGTTGTCCACGAGTTTCTTCATATAGGAAACGATGACAGCCTGCTTGTTCTTAGGCAAGCGATCGCCCAGGGTATCGATGTTATCGAGCGTCAGGGTGTTCATCTGTTCACGAATCTCCGCACCCGACTTGCGCTTTACAAGATACTGTCCGAAGAAACCTCCAAGGAGCAGCAAGGCTCTGAGGAAGAAGAAAATCAACAAAATAATCACAGGAACCAGCATGCCTGTGGAAATCCAAAACAATACGTCTGATATGTAATTCATTATACTCTATATTTTTTAATTTGATAATTGTAAATTGCCCATCCGATTGCCATTCCCACGATGACGATGGCGATGACGCCGAGAAGCGAGAGGGCATCGAAACTATTGAATCCTGCCACGGCTGTCCTGCCATTCACCGTACCGATGATGCCCATCAATCCGAGCAGCACCTCTACCAGGAAAAGCAGTTCCAAGCGGATTGGTCGCTCCGGCAAGAGCCATCTCAAACCGTAGGTGAATACCGGAGTCAAGACCAGCAATACTACGGCAAGCACCCATGCCACTACCTGGAACGATACGCCGGGAAGCAGGAAGATGGTCATCACCAGAACACTGAACAGCACTGGGAAAACCAGCAAACCCGGGAAGTACTTCAAGAAGATGAAGAACATCCATTTGCGGCGGTCCACATGTTCCGAAGTCTTCAAATCTACGTGGTGCACACAGAAAAGCATCGTGAGTGCCACGTCGATACTCTGCAGCACCGCCATATCGAGCATCAGCTTCTGGTCGGCTATCCAGGCCGCAATCTGCGTCTTCGACTGCTCGATGGCAAATGGCCAGGTCATTCCCACGAAGAAGGCTACGAGCACCGAGATGATCATAATCTCCTTCACTCCGTGGAAGGTCTGCTTCAGCACAAAACTGAAGCAAACCAATATCATCATTACTAAAACTAATGTCTCCACTATGTATAAATGTTTAGTTTTAGGGGGATATGTTATCCCCCTTTACTATTCTACCATATTCTTTCTTCTTCGGCGAATGAGGATAGCCAACATCACGAAAGCTACGATGACGATGACACCTACAACGATGCCGCTCACCACAGTGGTGGTCTTCTGAGCATCCTCATTCAGTGTCTCCTTCTTCATCACCATACCCTTGTCGCTGCTGTTCTTCGCAGCCTCAGCATCGCGGATCTGTTCTACATTCTGCTGATATTCCTTGGCAGAAGCAGCATCGGCCTTGCTGGCGATATAGTTGCGGAGCTTGGCATTGTCGCAAACAAAACCGGAGCATGAAGGCTTATACTTGTTCACAGTCTCGGTATGAAGCTTGGCGATGTCCTTGAGCTGCTGAGGAGTAGCCTTCCACATTCCCTTGCGGGCACTCTCCATCATTACGGCGGTCATCTCCATCAGCGCTGCCGGATTCTGCTTGTCGAAGAACTCCTTGGTTCCGAGATTGTACTTGTCCTTGACATATACATTATATATCTCGTCCCACATCTCCTTATCGATAGCCTTTGGCTTCATCACATTCCAACCGTAGGTATTGGTTACGATTTCAGCAAATGTGCTGGCACTGCTGGCTCCACCCTTCATCTTCTCCTTGATATAGGCTGGGTTGAAGATAGTAGTTCTGCCCTCGATGCCGATAGCCTCCTTCACCTCCTGCATTCTCATATTGCTATGGTTGCGATAGTCGGCAAGATAAGCATCCGGATCCTTACCGGTTACGTTGCGCACAGCGAGGTTCATACCTCCCATGAATTCATATACGTGGTCGAGACTCAAAGCACCCCAGGTGTTGCTCTGGCGTGGCTGAACCACCACATCGGTACGGGTCAGCGCTGCCTCGAAAGCAGCCTTGCGAACGGTCTCCCAGTTCTTCTCATCACCATAGAAGGCACCCATATTGTTCAGATAGACCTCGGCAATCTGACTCTCCTTATCCCAGCGGTCGCCTGCGGTTACCATCTCCTGGATGCCGGTGCCATAGTTGCCGTTTACGCCACCAAACACTCGATACATACTCACCTCGCGTGCCTCCTTTGGCGACATGCCTTTCTCTACGAGCACCCGTTCCGATTCGGTAACACCGGCTTTCACCAGGTTGTCGTACTTATCACCCTTGGCATTTGCCGCCATCTCTATCGCCTTGTTGATGAGGAAGAGACGGGATGCTGCCAGGTCGCGGAGCTGACCGGAAGTCTGAACCACGACATCGATGCGAGGACGGCCCAACTGCTTGGATGGGATGAGACGCAGATCGGTAACACGACCAAAGGCATCTCTTACCGGTTCTACACCGAGCATATAGAGAATCTGAGCGATGGTAGCACCCTCTGTTTCGATAAACTCGCTGCTCCAGAGTGTGTAGCTCACCTTACGAGGATATTCACCCTTATGTCGTTCGCAATACATCTTGATGGTATTGTCGCAAAGTTCCTTTGCCTTCTCCCAGGCATCCTCCGATGGCGTATTCTCCACATTGATGGAGAAGAGATTTCTACCGGTAGGCAGAGTGTTCGGATTCACAATCAGATCACCACCAGGAGATGGAGCGGTAAAGCCGCCATTCAGGGCATTCATCAGAGAAGACATCTCGTTGAACGGACTCTGACGGAGCGCCTCCGAATACTTGCCTACATTCTGCAAGGCATGCTCTACGGTAGTGATAGCCTGAGCCAGATGAATCTGCTGACGGGTATATTTTGGTGCCTTCGACATCATCATACCCTTATCTTTAGAAGATTTCTGAGATGCTTTGCCCTTGCCGGCTTTCGCCATCTTCGCCTTTTTCAAATCTTCCTGATACCATTTCTGTCCCTTCTTGATGGCTTCCATCATCTTGTCTGGGAAGCGACCGGTCTGCTCCATCTTCGCAAAAGCCTCACGACTCATCTGCGGAATCTTCTTCTTATGAGAAACCTTGGCAGCACGGAGTTCGCTTACCGTACGGTGATCTACCTTCTTCGGCTTCGCCTCCTTCGCTCCACCCATCTGGTCTGCCATCTGCATCATCATCTGGATAGGATCCGGAGCAGCCTGCATCGCCTCAACCTTACGAGCCATCTGGAGTTCGGCAGGAGTGATTCCTACATAACGGCAGATGTATTCATCAGAAACTGAGGCTGAACCCAGAAGCTGGGTCACGGTATTGCGTGCCTTGCTCAGATAGAGACGGCCGAAAAGCTGCTTGTGCTTCTCCACACCTTCCTGAGCACGACCTTTCAGCTTATCTACTGCCAACATTCCGTAGGCAATAGGATCTGTAGCCATCGCATAGACACTGGTGCGGACATCATCATTATCGTATGGCACACCCAGAGTATAGAGCTTGCCGGTAATCTTCTCATTAGCCAACTCTTCTGCATAGTTCTCTACTCGTGCGATTTCATCTGCAGAATAAGGCTTGTTCATCTGCTTGGCATCGAGCCCCAGTTCACGGGCGATTCCCATCTTCACGGTCAGCGCCTTTACCTTGAGCGACTGTTCGGTAGATGCCTTCTTCTCGTATGACTGAATGGCATCGCTCAACTGCTTATAGGTCTGTCGCAACTCGCTCTCCTTGAAAGGAGGAGTGAGATAGCTCTGGGTCTGGGCATAGGTGCGGCGCTTGGCAATCATCGCCTCGCCCACATTGCCGATGGTATATATATAAAGATGTGGAACCACACCAATCAATCGGTCACTCCAGTCGTTGCTGCCGAGTGCCACCTGCTTTCTCGGAGTATATTCCAGCGAACCGTGGGTTCCGAAATGGATAAGTGCATCGGCACTGAAACCATAACGTGCCCAGAGATAAGAGGCAACATAGGTGTAAGGAGGTGCCTGGTCGGTGCCATGCACAATCTTGAAGGAGTCGCCTCCCACGCCTGCCATCACCTGTGGAAGCAATGCCACATTACCAAACTGCAGTCTTGCCACCGCCAACTTACCATCATCGGTAGCCATATATTTGCCAGGGAAGGAACCATAGAGCTGGTTCATCTCCTTGATCATCTTCTTAGACAAAGCCTTCTGGGTCCATCCAGCAAACTGCTGGGCGGTAACCAGGGCAGGATGTCCAGACTGGAGGAATTGGGTATAGGCACCTTCGGCATAGGTTCCGAAGACAGCACCCTGAGCCTGGATCATCTTTGCCAGTTCCTGAGGATTGGCTGGCAACTTGCCTACATTGTATCCCTCATTCTTCAAGCGAACCAGGAGATTGTAAAGCGATGGAACCACTTCCATTCCCGAAGCGGTGAGTGCATTCTGACCGGGACCCTTGAAGTAGAAGATGGCGATGCGCTTGTTGCTGTTCTTCTTGTTCTTCAGATTCACATAGCCCTGCACGCTCTCCACGAAACTCTCCATTCTGTCTGGGATGCCGTAAACCTCCTGCAAGCCCTCCTTGTTGATGCGCTGTCCGAAAACCACGTATGGACGGATGGCACCATCAATCTCCGGAGTCACGATGCTCTGCGACATGAAGCCGCCATTCATTCCCTGCTTGTCGTTCTCCCAATCGGTGGTCAAACGGTTGATATTAAGAGGTGAGAACAGTGGAATATTCTTCTGCTTCAGGAACTCAACGAAGTAATCGCCCAGTCTGCCATGCGCCATATTCACTACGGCATTCGCCTGGATGCTGTCGGCATGATGACCGGCAATAAAGCTCTGAAGCTTATTGATGCGATACACCATGAATCCCTTCTTCTCGAAAGCTTTTTCCATATCAGGAGCCGCACCCATAAAACCAGTAAGCATAATGGTAGGAGCACCTTCTTTATATAAACCGTTCTTTGCCAGGAATGCATTGTACTCGCGGATACTGTTGAAGCCCAGTTCATCGCCCTTCTCATCCTTCGGGTCGAAATGAGTCAGGAGATAGTCTGGTCGCTCATTCACACGTTCCGGCTCTGGAGCCATGAACTTCTTTCCGTCGATAAACTTACGGATGTAAGCGAGCATACTGTGATAATTCTTCTTGCCGCCGTTCTCGATGTACTGCATCAGATAATCGGCATCGAAGTTATCTACTGATACGATATTGTTGGCTGGGTTGGTAGCAGCATGAGTCAGGGTTGGCACCTTGTAGGAAGCCTCTTCCAACTGCTTGCGCTGGTTCTCGTCGATTCGGAGACCCATACCATTTACGATAATCATATCGTAATCATCCAGATGATCGAAATCATCGGTCGTAATCTCACTCAGTTTGATCATCGCATTGTCGTTGGCATGCGATATCTGTCCCAGCGCAATAGCCTGATAGTTGAGGAATGCGATGCGGGTAGTACCCACCCAGGCAGAGTAAGCCTTCGCCAGACCTCCCAGAACAATCACGGCCAATAAAGCCAGGAAGATGTGTTTCTTTTTAATCTTTCTGTTTTTTCCTAATCCTTTTCTCATATCTATTCCTTTATCTATTCCTTTTTTCATATCTATTCCTTTTATCGGGCTGCAAAGGTATAGCTTATTTAGAATTTGTACAATACCTAGATATTGTGATTTTCACATTTTTTATACCTAGAAGTTGGTATCAGATTGATAGGATCAGATTCTCATATCCTAATAAATGAGTAGTCTTTTCGTGGTTTTACGGAGTTTAGTTTGGTAGTTTCACATAAAAGCCGTAACTTTGCAACATAAATTAAACAGAACCATTATAATAATGAAGAAACTGATTCTTAGTGCTGCTCTTCTGGCAGCATCTCTGGCATCCCAGGCCCAGCAGGGTCCGCTGTGGATGCGCTACCCTGCCATCTCACCGGATGGCTCTACCATCGCCTTTGCCTATAAGGGCGATCTCTATTGCGTTCCAGCCACAGGTGGCGAGGCACGCCAGTTGACAACCCACGCTGCTTACGACTCCCAGCCTATCTGGAGCCCTGACGGCAAGAAGATTGCCTTTACTTCAAACCGAGAAGGTAGCCTGGATGTTTACGTCATCTCTGCCAAGGGCGGTGCGCCAACCCGACTCACCACCAACAGCGGCAAGGAGACTCCGATCGCCTTCAAGGACAACGACCATGTACTCTTCTCTGCCAACATCATGCCTACAGCCCAGAGCAATCTCTTTGCTGCCAATGAATTCTCACAGGTTTACGAGGTAAGCACTGAGGGCGGTCGTCCTAAGTTGTATTCTGTTCTTCCAATGGAGAACATCAGCATCAACAAGAACGGTCAGGTGCTCTATCACGACAAGAAGGGTTATGAGGATGCATGGCGCAAGCACCATACTTCTCCTATCACCCGAGATATCTGGATGCTCGACAACGGAAAGTATCAGAAGCTTACTACCTTCAAGGGCGAAGACCGCAACCCGGTATGGGCTGCCGACAACCAGAGCTTCTACTATCTCAGCGAGCAGGACGGTTCCTTCAATATCTACCGCCGCAACATCGCAAGCGGTAAGGATACCCAGATTACCCAGCAGAAGAAGAATCCTATCCGTTTCCTCACTTCTTCGAATGCCGGTTTGCTCTGCTATGGTTTCGATGGCGAAATCTATACCGTCAAGGAAGGAGCACAGCCTCAGAAGGTCAGCATCTCCATCACTACAGACAACGATGAACCAAGCCTCATCCGCAAGGTACAGTCTTGGGGTGCTACCGAGATTGCGCTTTCTCCAGATGCCAAGGAGGTGGCTTTCGTGATGCACGGCGATGTATATGTTACCTCTACAGAATACAAGACCACCAAGCGAATCACCGATACTCCTCAGCAGGAGCGCAACCTGAGTTTTGCTCCTGATGGCAGAAGTCTGGTCTATGCTTCTGAGCGCAATGGCGTATGGCAGATTTTCCAGGCTAAGATCAAGAACGAGAAGGAGAAGAACTTTACTTACTGCACCGAGGTAGAAGAGGAGCAGCTCACCAAGACCAATGTTACTTCCCAGTATCCTGCCTACAGTCCTGACGGCAAGGAGGTGGCTTTCTATGAGGATCGTGCTACCCTCCGCATCATCAATCTGAAATCAAAGGAAGTACGCACCGTACTCGACGGCAAGTACAACTATTCTTACGCTGATGGCGACATCTGGTTTGAATGGAGCCCAGACAGCAAGTGGCTCATGTGCAGCTACATCGGTAATGGCGGATGGAACAATACAGATATCGCCGTAGTAAAGGCTGATGGAAAGGAAGTTCACAATATTACCGACAGCGGTTACAGCGACAGCAACGGCAAGTGGGTACTCGGAGGAAAGGCTATTCTCTTCGAGAGCGACCGTGCCGGTTATCGCAGTCATGGTTCATGGGGTGCAGAATATGATGCCTATCTCATGTTCCTCGACCTCGAAGCCTACGACCGCTTCCGCATGTCTAAGGAGGAACTCGAATTAGCCGAGGCCAACAAGGACGAGAAGGAGAAGAAGGCTGACGAGAAGGAGGAGAAGAAGAAGGAAAACAAGAAGAAGAAAGAGGAGAAGACCGGAAAGATTGAGGTGGATAAGGTGAAACCGCTCGAACTCGACTTCGAGAACTGCCGTGACCGTGTGGTCCGTCTTACCGTCAACTCATCCAATATGGGTGATGCCATCATCGACAGCAAGGGAGAGAAGGTTTATTACCAGGCTGCCTTCGAAGGTGGCTACGACCTCTGGTGCCACGACCTGAAGGAAGGCAGCACTACCCTGATGATGAAGGGTATCGGTGGCGGCGGCTTCGTTGCCGACAAGGACATCAAGAACCTCTTCCTCTGCAATGGCAGCAGCATCAAGAAGATTGACCTGGGTAGCAAGGCTACTACCAACATCGACTTTGAGGCTCCATTCAACTACAAGCCTGCCGAGGAGCGCCAGTATCTCTTCGACCATGTATGGCGTCAGGTAGCTGACAAGTTCTATGATCCTAAGATGCAGGGTGTGGATTGGGAGTACTACCACAAGGTTTATGAGAAGTACTTACCTTATATTAATAATAACTTCGACTTCGCTGAGATGTTGAGCGAGATGCTGGGTGAGTTGAATGCCAGCCATACCGGTTGCCGTTATTATGCCAGTGGCGCTTCTCTTTCTACCGCAGCTCTCGGTGCCTTCTTCGATCCTAACTACGAGGGCGACGGCTTGAAGATTCAGGAAGTCATCAAGCGTGGTCCGTTCGCTGTGAAGAAGAACGAGGTTACTGCCGGCTGCATCATTGAGAAGATTGATGGCGAGGCTATCAAGGCGGGTAAGGATTACAACGCATTGCTCGATGGAAAGGCTGGCAAGAATGTACGTCTCACCATCAAGAACACCAAGGGCAAGACTTTCGACCTCACCATCAAGGCAATTTCGCAGGGTGCTCAGCAGGAGCTTCTCTACAAGCGCTGGGTGGATAGAAACCGTGCCATCGTGGATAGCGTTTCAAAGGGCAGAATCGCATACGTTCACGTCAAGGCAATGGACAGCGAGAGCTTCCGCACCGTATATAGCGAACTCTTGAGCGACAAGAACCGCAACAAGGATGCCGTAATCGTGGATGAGCGCCACAATGGTGGTGGCTGGTTGCACGATGACCTCTGCACCTTGCTCAGCGGCAAGCAGTATCAGGAGTTTGTGCCTCATGGAAAGGTGGTGGGCAAGGATCCATTCAACAAGTGGACCAAACCATCCTGCGTTCTGATCTGCGAGGACGACTACAGCAACGGTCATGGTTTCCCATGGGTATATAAGGAGTTGGGCATCGGTAAGCTGATTGGTGCACCGGTGGCTGGAACAATGACTGCCGTATGGTGGGAGACCTTGATGGACCGCAGCCTGGTATTCGGTATTCCACAGGTAGGTTGCCGTGATATGCGTGGTACCTTCGGCGAGAACACCACCCTCTATCCAGACATCGAGGTATATAATTCTCCAGAGGATTACATCAATGGTCATGATACTCAGCTCATCAGAGCCGTAGAGGAAATGATGAAGAAGTAAGGAAGAGGAATTCTTCGGATGAATCATCTTATACATCAAAAGAGCGTGATCGCCAAATGAGGCTATCACGCTCTTTCTTTGTTAACATTAAAATATTCGAAGATGAAAGAAATCTAGCAAACTTTCTTCTTTCGCTCACAATAGCGTTCGCATTGAGCACAAATGTCATATCCCAGCATGGCACCCAGGATGAAATCCTCTTCCGGCGTAAGCTGGCATAATGGTTTGGTGACTATCATGCGGATAGCATCCAGGCATTCCTTCTTACCAAAGAAGAGATTCAGACGGTCGTTGCCAACCGGCTGGATGATATAATCAATGTTCTGACGCTCTAATCTTGTTATGGCAAAAGACTCATATTTTCTGTTGAAGGTGTAGAGCACCAGACGGCGCACGCCCTTCTTATATTCATATATATGATTCATCAGAACCTTCAAATCTACTGGTGTTGCGATTTCCTGCTGCATACTATCCGAATTAATCAAGTTTCTTATCAGGAATCAGAGAATTCTATGATTTAAAAATCTATGAACCCAAAATGACTCAAGATTCTATAGTCAGAGATTTCTATGACTCCTGAAAAATTATTTTTTAACACTAAAGCGCTGGTTTGATGGCCTCAATCCAGGCATCGATACGCTCCTCTGTCTTATCGTCCTCGTTTACCTCGTCAAGTGCGAGTCCCAGGAACTTGTCGCCATCAATCGCCTCACTGTCATCATAGGTGTATCCATCTGTAGAAACACCAGGCAAAACGGTAGCACCAGCCTCAACAGCGGCATCATAGAGTTCCTTCATGCCGCCGCAGAATGTATCAGGGTAAGACTCGCTGTCGCCGCAACCGAAGAGGGCAACAGTCTTGCCAGCCAAGCCGGCACTCTTCAGCGTCTTCACGCCATCATACCAGTCATCCTGCATCTCGCCGGCACCCCATGTAGAAGTACCGAGAAGAAGATTCTCGTGACTTGCGATAGTAGCATCATCGATGTTAGCTACATCTACAGCTTCCACGCCCAACTTAGAGGCGATGGTTTCGGCAATCGACTGGCATGAGCCAGTGGAAGAGCCATAAATTACGATAGTTGTTTTCATTTGTCCTTAATCTCTTTTAGTTACATTTATTTTCGGGTGCAAAGATACTGCCTTTTCCCTTTATCTGCAATACCTAAAAATGATGGTTTCAGGAAAATACCTAGATATGGGGATAGGAGAAAAGGTTTAGGATGGTTTATCCTAAAAAATAGTATCTTCGCAGCAAATATATAATCAAAGAACAATGAAATGATATGAAACGAATAGAAAGAACGGAATATCTCAATAAGCTGATTGCTTTCAAAGACAAGTCTCTTATCAAAGTGAGCAGACAATATCGGCAACATCCTATCCACCAAGCGCATAGCCAACATCATGACTGCCGACGGAAGAAAAATAGACCAGAAAACCGTGGAACGATCTTACACTTGATGAAGACCCTACTGCCGATTACAACGGTATCAAGAGAATCAATGCCATAAGAGGCTGATGGGAGAAACAGAGTTGAACCAAAAGAAAGTTTGGAAGTGACCTCTATGAGGTCACTTCTTCGTTCTGTTGGGTGCTTTCAGCCAGATATTCTGAGTATATCGCATACCTCTCAGATAGTGACACCAAGAATAACTGAAAACCTTATTTCGCAACCAAGAATATTCGAAAAATACCCTGTTGACTGCTTTAACCTTGAATTGTCCAGAATATGCAGCAGGATTCTTCACTGTCCAATACCAACAGTTGTGTAGGTTGATTGTGTTACGAGACACCAATGGAGCCTCATGCATCTTAGCCTTGAACCCGTTTGATGTCACCGGAGCATCCGCCACATCATAATTCCACCGTGCTCTTCCACTTCCACCATCCAAGGATTTGTTTGTTATAGTCACATCAGAAACATTCATTGTATAGCTTTCGGATATTGAGCCTCCGGCACTAAATCCAGCACTTGGTCCAGAAGTATCAAGCCCGATATTACCTCCAAAATCAACACTATATCCCGAAGTTGTACTATACGAACCTTCAGAAGTCGCAGGTCTAGGATCATGCACAAAGACTTCTGTTGGTGAGAAGCTTCCACCGTTTGGTTTAAAGATTTCGTGGTCATTGTCAATCTCTCCCAAGTAAAAACCATAGCATGTACCCTTGTTTTCCTTCCATTTATCAGAAAGCATCATCGTCGAATTGTTTCCAAGGATTTCTTGATGTACCATATAGTAATCCATGTTTTGATCAAAAGAGTACACTGCATATATGGTATATGTTACTTGGTACAATGCGGAGCGACCTTTAGCCTTGTCATGCCCTGGATACGTCGGGTAATATATGTACGTAATTGTCTGCGCCTTTGTCATGGAATGAATATCGTTTAAGCCACCGTTGATATTGGGCTCGCTTACAACAGCTTGTTTTTCTATCCATGTGGCTACGGCATCTGCAAATAAACCATATGTATAAGGCGTGTGCTCTTGGGAAAGATTGGCTTCTGCAAGCTCTGTCCTTGTGGTATCACCGTCCTCTGTGATTACCACTGACGATATTTGAGCCTCATCTGAGTCGTTCAGATCTTCGAGATGCATTTCTCCTCCCTTCTTATTGAACAATACTCTGTTAATTCTTATGTAAT
>NZ_QUCG01000006.1:0-81846 GCF_003473645.1 Prevotella sp. AM23-5
GGCTGCGACTGAAGAGGGAGCAGCCGAAACCAAAAAAGAGGTAACAAATCAACTTTGCCACCTCTCTTTGTCTTAATACTCAAAGTTCTTTAGACCATTTCTTACCCCATGGGGTATAAAGCCATGCTAAAAAAGCCAATGCTGGCACTAAGCAAATAGCAAAAGTTAATCCTAAAGCATTCATAATTCTATCTTTTTGATATTATTAATCCAATTATAGCCAAGACTATTGTCAAGACAATCCCCAAGTATATAGCCGATACCGTGCCATCTTGGTCTGTCTTTATTATTTTAAAAAGTGCCGCCAATCCACCCAAGACCATGATAGTGTATGTAGATTTGCTCATGTCAAAGAAATACTTGATTACAGTTTCTCTGATAAACCTTTCTTTCTCATTTTTCTGTTTCATTTTCTTAATTGTTGGCAAAGTTACGAAAAAGTTTCGTAACTTGCAAGTTATTACTAATATTTATTTCACTATTCTACTATAATCCTTAGTTTGCCCCTTATCTTTGTTTTCGATACGGATTTGAACCATCGTTCTTGCAGGGATGGTATCTGGCATTCTAGCCATAAGATATTCAATAACATCATTTACATTATTGAAGCCGACATCTTCCACCTTCACTAGAGCCTTGCCTCTATAATACAGCGTACCTTTGATGAGCTGCTTATATGAGAATCTTTCGAAATGGTCACCTTTCTCATCTGAAACATGAGTAGTAGAGCGATCTTCCGTGAAGAAAATCTTCTCCACCACCTTTTCATTGAGTTCCCAGGCTGGCGTAAAATCTAGCTTCACATAAGTTCTCGTAACTCTATAGCGATCAGAGTGGTTCATTGCAAAGCCAACCTCTGCCAACGTAGCCCCACATTCATTTTGAGCCACAGTAGCCCACGTATGGCGAAAAGTATAGACGCAATAAGTTTCATCATGCTTCATACCAAGTGATTTCTCGCAAACTTTTCTTATGCCAATGTTGACATTGGCACCGAAAGAGTCACTGGAAGTCATTCTTTGGTGGAAATTAAACAAGTAAGGCGACTCGGTCTTATCCAAATACTTCTCAAATAAAGGCAGGATGATTCCAGGCACTCGCATCTCGATATAAGCATTATCTCGTCGGGCATTTCTTGTCTTTGCTCGCTCATAGCCAATTATTCCATCATGATAGTCCTTTTTCTTCAACCTGTAAATATCAACGGTATTGATACCAGCCAAGCACATGACCATCATAGCAACATCCCTGCCTAATTCTGGCAAAGGAAAGACTCTGTCGCTCTCTGGAAGTGGGGCAGCAAAGAACGCCCGAACTTCTTCCATGGTGATGGCCTTCTTCTCAGGAACATCAGAACTTGGTATTTTCACCTTTAGCCAAGGATTTGTAGTGATTCGAATCATACCATTATCATAATCATTGAACTCAGCCAATGCTTGCTTGAAAATCTGTCTCACACAAACAGGGTACATCTCCTTGGCTCTAGCTGTCTTAGATAGAGTTTTTATCCAACCATTGATAAACTGGGTAGTAAGCTGGGAGAACATAACCTTGTTGCTTCCGGCATATCTTTCCAAATGCTGATAAGCCAATTCGTAGTTTCTTGCATTTCGCTCATGCCCATCATTATACATTTCATCATGATATTTTCTAGCGTAGTCAGAAAAACATATGTCCGCAGTACCTTTCTCCAAATATGCCACAACATCATGGACGCTCCACTTTCTAATCTCCACCTTATTCAACAACTCTGCAAACTTTGCGATTCTTGCAGAACAAGACTGAATAACAAAAGGATCCTTAACCTCTCTGTTTTTCTTGTCCACACCTTTAGAATCAACTATCTTATCCGTCCTTATATATTTCACTCCACGATTGTGAGTGATACGGATGTAAACTGGCCAAAAGCCATCATTTCTCTGTTTCTGAACAATTACCTTAAATGTAGCCATAAAACTTCTAAACACGCTCTAAACGTTAAACAAAATTACTCTAAAACTTTTCTAAACATTTCGTTTCATTTTTAGCATTTTAGTGCTACTATTGCTAAAAACGAATTAAGAGGAAAGCCCCTGTTTAAAGGACTTTCCTCTTAATTAACTGATAATCAACAAATATTCTTTATTCCTCAACAGCAGCCTGAGCCGCAGCCAAACGTGCGATAGGCACACGGAATGGAGAACATGAAGCATAGTTCATACCAACCTTAGCACAGAACTTAACTGATGAAGGCTCACCACCATGCTCACCGCAGATACCTGTGCGGAGGTTAGGACGGGTAGCACGACCATTCTCTACTGCCATTTTGATGAGCTGACCAACACCCTCCTGGTCGAGAACCTGGAATGGGTCAACCTTCAAGATCTTCTTCTCCATATATGCAGGGAGGAATGAAGCGATGTCGTCACGAGAGTAACCGAAGGTCATCTGTGTCAAGTCGTTAGTACCGAATGAGAAGTACTGAGCCTCTTCTGCAATCTGACCTGCAGTAAGGGCAGCACGTGGAATCTCAATCATAGTTCCTATCTCGAACTCAACCTCTACGCCGTACTCGATGAATACTTCCTTAGAAGTAGCGAGGATGATAGCCTTCTGCTGCTTGAGCTCCTGAACGGTACCGATAAGAGGAACCATGATTTCTGGACATGGGTTGTAACCTTCCTTCTTCAACTCGCAAGCTGCACCGAGGATGGCACGAGTCTGCATAGCTGTAATCTCAGGGAATGTGATACCGAGACGGCAACCACGATGACCGAGCATAGGGTTGTTCTCTGCCAGAGAGTTCACGCGCTTCTTGATTTCCTCAACGCTTACGCCCATCTCCTTGGCCATAGTCTGCTGACCAGCCAAATCGTGTGGTACGAACTCGTGGAGAGGTGGGTCGAGCAAGCGGATGTTCACGTGGCAGCCATCCATAGCCTTCAAGATGCCGTAGAAGTCAGCCTTCTGATATGGGAGGAGCTTGGCAAGAGCCTTCTCGCGACCCTCTACAGTACCTGCCAGAATCATCTCACGCATGGCAACAATCTTCTGATCATCGAAGAACATGTGCTCTGTACGGGTCAAACCGATACCCTTGGCTCCGAATGCACGAGCTACCTCAGCATCGTGTGGAGTATCTGCATTGGTACGGATCTCCATCTTAGTATACTTGTCGCAGAGGTCCATCAGCTCCTTGAAGTCGCCTGAAAGCTCTGCAGCCTTTGTCTCAATCTGTCCTGCGTAAACCTGACCAGTAGTACCGTTCAGAGAGATGTAATCACCCTCCTTGTAAACTACGCCCTCAATCTCTACAGTCTTAGACTTATAGTCAACGTTGATAGAGCCGGCACCTGATACACAGCACTTACCCATACCACGGGCTACAACGGCAGCGTGAGAAGTCATACCACCACGAGCGGTAAGGATACCCTCGGCAGCAGACATACCAGCGAGGTCCTCAGGAGATGTTTCGATACGAACCATGATGACCTTCTTGCCATCCTCGTGCCACTCCTGAGCATCGTCAGCGTGGAATACGATCTGACCGCAGGCAGCACCTGGAGAAGCAGGGAGACCCTGAGTGATGACCTTAGCCTTAGAGAGCGCCAGCTTATCGAATACTGGGTGCAAAAGCTCATCGAGCTTCTGAGGCTCACAGCGCAGGATAGCAGTCTTCTCATCGATCATACCCTCGTGGAGGAGATCCATAGCAATCTTCACCATAGCGGTACCTGTACGCTTACCGTTACGTGTCTGGAGGAACCAGAGCTTGCCTTCCTGTACGGTGAACTCCATGTCCTGCATATCGTGATAGTGGTGCTCCAGCTTATCCTGGAGAGCATCGAGTTCCTTGTAAAGCTCAGGCATAGCCTCTTCCATAGAAGGATACTTAGCTACGCGCTCCTCCTCAGAGATGCCAGCACGCTCAGCCCAGCGCTGAGAACCGATCTTTGTAATCTGCTGTGGTGTACGGATACCAGCTACAACGTCCTCACCCTGCGCATTGATAAGATACTCACCATTGAAGAGGTTCTCACCATTACCTGCATCACGAGAGAAGCAAACACCAGTAGCAGAAGTTTCACCCATGTTACCGAATACCATCGCCATCACAGAAACGGCAGTACCCCACTCATCAGGAATACCTTCCATCTTACGGTAGAGGATAGCGCGCTCGTTCATCCAAGAACGGAATACTGCGCAGATAGCACCCCAGAGCTGCTCGATAGGATTGGTAGGGAAATCCTGACCAGTCTGCTCCTTGATAGCAGCCTTGAAGAGCTCAACGAGCTTCTTGAGAGACTCTACAGAGAGGTCCTTGTCGAGAGTAACACCCTGCTCTTCCTTCACCTTTTCGATGATAGCCTCGAATGGATCGATGTCTTCCTTGTTAACTGGCTTAAGACCCATAACAACATCACCGTACATCTGTACGAAACGACGATATGAATCGTAAACGAAATGAGGATTACCGGTCTTCTTGACCATACCCTCAGCCACCTCATCATTCAAACCAAGGTTGAGGATGGTATCCATCATACCTGGCATAGATGCGCGAGCACCTGAACGTACTGAAACGAGGAGAGGATTCTCTACGGAACCGAACTTGCTGTTCATCAAAGCCTCTGTATGAGCTACAGCAGCCATTACTTCATCCTGAAGAAGTTCCTTGATTTTTTCCTCACCTACCTCATAATACTCATTACAAGTGTCAGTTGTGATAGTGAAACCTGGAGGAACAGGTACACCGATAAGATTCATCTCAGCGAGGTTTGCACCCTTACCGCCAAGAACTTCGCGCATCTTCGCATTTCCTTCGGCTTGTCCATTGCCGAACGTATAAACTCTTTTTTCGTTCATTTTGTTATAGGTTCAAAAATATTATATAATTCTAGTTATTATCAATTTTTTGTTGATGATGCAAATATACAACATTTCTCTGAAACTACCAAACTTTTATACTCTTTTTTGCTATCTCGAGATTACATTTCACACTGTTGCCGCACACACGGGACTATTTTTAACAATCTACTATCAATATGCAACGATTGAGAGGAATTTATAAGTTGGCGAAGAAAGAGATTCTGACACTCTGAGGGGCAGAATATCCCCTCAGGGCCCCCTTTTTCCTACGTCGCGACGCGGGAATTATTACGTCGGGACGCAGGAATTGCTACGTCGCGACGTAGGAAAAAGGGCATCGGGAGAGGAAAGGTGAGGGTGTGTCATAAGAAAGTCTTCCGCCAGGCGTCCCGGCGGATTTGACCCCGGCAGGCGTCCCGGCGGATTTGCAATCCGTCGTTAAAAAAGGTTCGACCTATAGACAACGGGGGATTTGTAATCCCCCTATAAAAGAAAAAGCATACTCCTTTGCTGCGGATTACAAATCCGCAGAGCCGAAATAGGTTAGGACATTTTTTAACGCCGGATTGCAAATCCGGCGGGACGCCTAGCGGACTTGCGTTCTAGAAAAAGTAAAAAAGTCAAAAGGTCAAAAGGTCAAAAGTCACATTTGACAAAAGTGAAAATGTGAAAGGGAAAAAGTGAAAGTGAAAAGGTGAACGAGGTGAATGGTGAATTGGGTGAATCAGTCGGTTTTGCGAATGTGATTTTTCAAAGAACAGAAATGAGACGAATCCTAAACATCATATAACAATAATCAAATATCAAGATTAAGACTATTAAATACCATTAATTATCAAAAAAG
This sequence comes from Prevotella sp. AM23-5, assembly GCF_003473645.1. Taxonomy (NCBI): domain Bacteria; kingdom Pseudomonadati; phylum Bacteroidota; class Bacteroidia; order Bacteroidales; family Prevotellaceae; genus Prevotella; species Prevotella sp. AM23-5. The sequence continues at coordinate 5,690 of NZ_QUCG01000006.1, forward strand.
CATTTAATAATGTACGCGCGTAAGTACTACTTTATTATATATAGAAGAAATCTTATACCAGAATATTCAAGAAACAGGCATCAACAATAATCAAGAAACTGGCATCAACCCATCTCTTTTTACGAAAAGTCACTTTTGACCTTTTGACCTTTTGACCTTTTTGCCATTCGCAGCATATTCATCAAATTCACCCAGTTCACCATTCACCTCATTCACCTTTTCACTTTCACCTCATTCACCTTTTCCTCTCGTCTTTCTTTCCCTTTCCCCTCCTATCTCCCTCACCATTCATTCCTCTCTACCTCACAACATCCGGAACAAAGACTGAAAAAATCCGGGACAACTCTTTCATTTCTCGCAAAAATGTATTAACTTTGCAGCCATAAAAAAACAAATTTGAATTATGGCAAGAAAACGTAAACCATTACCTCTCTTGGAGAACATCACCATCGAGGCCGTAGCAGCCGAGGGTAAGTGCATCACTCGCGTAGATGACCAGGTCATCTTCGTGCCTTTCTGCGTGCCTGGCGATGTGGTAGATTTGCAGGTAGTTAAGAAAAAACATAAGTATTGCGAGGCGAAGGTAGTTCGCTTCATCAAGAAGAGCGACGTAAGACAGGAGCCTATGTGCGAGCACTTCGGCATCTGTGGCGGTTGCAAATGGCAGAACCTTCCTTACGAGGAACAGATCAAGGCGAAGCAGAAGCAGGTGGAAGACCAGCTCACCCGCATCGGCAAAATCGAACTCCCTGAATTCCGCCCTATCATGGGCAGCGTGAAGACCCAGGAGTACCGTAACAAGATTGAGTTCGGATGCAGCAACAAGCGCTGGTTTACTTCTGAAGAGTTGGCTCAACTTCCTCAGAAAGAGGATGATACCGTAACTTCACTCAAGGAGCGTCACGCACAGAATGCCATCGGTTTTCATATCACCGGAGCCTTCGACAAGATTTATCCTATCAAGAAGTGCTGGCTGATGGATGACCTCTGCAACGAAATCCGCAACTTCGTTTTCGAATACGCAGACTCCCACAACTATACCTTCTACGATCTTCGTGAGCAGCACGGATTGCTCCGCGACATGATGATCCGCAATTCGAACACAGGCGAGTGGATGCTTGTATTCCAGTTCCACTACGATGAGGAGGGAGATGAGCAGAGAGCCTTGGAACTGATGCAGCAGGTGGCAGACAAGTTCCCTCAGATCACATCGCTCATGTATGTGGATAACCAGAAGGGAAATGATACCATCAACGATCTGGACCTCAGCCTCTTCAAGGGCAACGACCACATCTTCGAGCTGATGGAGGATTTGAAGTTCAAAGTAGGTCCTAAGAGTTTCTATCAGACTAACACCGAGCAGGCTTACCACCTCTACTGCGTGGCTCGCGAGTTTGCCAACCTCACCGGAGATGAGCTGGTTTACGACCTCTACACCGGTACCGGAACCATCGCCAACTTCGTGGCTCACAAGGCAAAGAAGGTGATCGGTATCGAGTACGTACCAGAGGCTATCGAGGATGCCAAGGTGAATTCCCAGGTAAACAACATCGAGAACACCCTCTTCTATGCAGGCGACATGAAGGATATTCTGACCAACGAATTCATCGCCCAACACGGTCGTCCAGACGTCATCATCACCGACCCTCCACGTGCCGGCATGCACCCGGATGTAGTGAACGTGATTCTGAACGCAGCACCTAACCGCATCGTATATGTAAGCTGCAACCCAGCTACCCAGGCTCGCGACCTGCAGCTGATGGACGACCACTACAAGGTGGCTGCCGTTCAGCCGGTAGATATGTTCCCTCATACTCCTCACGTAGAGAACGTGGTATTGCTCGAAAAGCGCAGCGATGCTGAAATCAAGCAGAAGAAGAAGGAGCGCAAGGAGCGTGAGAAGGCGATAGCAGAAGCCAAGGCTGCCAAGGAGGCTGAAAAGCTTGCATTGGAAGCAGCCAAAGCAGAAGACCTCACAGCAGAGGAACTCGCTGCCAAGAAATAAACCTAAAAACAAAATAGAAATAAGATGAAAAAAGGTATCATCCTGGCGCTCATGGCTTTGACTGCAGTCTCAGCCAGCGCCCAGAAAAAGCAGACCATCGAATTGCCTTCATGGTTGAGCAATGTGAAATTGTCGGGTTATGGAATGACCCAGTATCAGTACAGCGGGCAAAAGAATGCGGAATCCAACTCGTTCAACATCCGAATGGGCCGTATCGCCTTGGAGGGTCGCATTGCAGACGACTTCTACTGGAAGACTCAGATTCAGTTTAACGGCAACACTTCCAACCTGGGTTCAAGCCCAAGAATGGTGGATCTGTTTGCTGAATGGCAGAAGTACGACTATTTCAAGGTGAAGATTGGTCAGTTCAAGAACCCATTTACCTTCGAGAACCCGATGCATCCTATCGACCAGGGCTTCATGGGTTATTCACAGAACGTGAGCAAGTTGGCGGGTTTCAGCGACCGTGCCGGCGAACACGCATCCAATGGACGTGACATCGGTCTGCAGCTCCAGGGTGACTTCCTCAAGAATGCCAACGGCCGCAACCTGCTGCATTATCAGATTGGTGTATTCAACGGACAGGGAACCAACACCAAGGACGTTGACAATCAGAAGAATGTGATTGGTGGCGTATGGGTAATGCCAGTAAGCGGCATGCGTATCGGTGCCTTCGGATGGACGGGGTCTTATGCAAGAAAGGGTAACTGGACGGAAACCGTAGCCGACCCAACCTCTAGCGTAACTCCTGGCGCAGCAAAAGAGATTACTCATACCAACGAGGTTCGCAATCTGAACCAGAACCGCTACGCCTTCTCTTTCGAATACAAGAAAGACGGTTGGATTGTACGTTCTGAGTACATCCACTCTACCGGCAAGGCATTTGCCAAGAGTCTCACCAGCTTCAACGATGCCAACTCCAAGGATTGCAGCCTGAACGAGAAGATTGGCGATAAGGCACAGGGTGTTTACGGATTAGTGATCGCCCCATTGGCTCAGCTGCCAAAGAACAGCCGAATCGACTTCAAGGCACGTTACGACATGTATCAGCCTAACGGCAAGAGCAACATGCAGAAGACGCAGTATGAGGCAGGTTTGAACTTCCACATCGGCAAGCGAATCAGCATCCTCACCGAGTATGCATTGGTGAATGACAAGACCCTCGCCAAGCACAATTACTCCATGGCAGATGCAGAAGTCTGCTTCCGCTTCTAACACGCCCTGAAAGGGCAGAAGCTCCTAGCCCAGGGCAACACCCTGGGTAAAAAAGCGCATTCAACAGGACGCCCTGTAAGGGCAAAAGCTTTAAAGATATTAGAAAGCTTTTGCCCTTACAGGGCGTCCTGTTGAATGCGCTTTTTTACCCAGGGTGTTGCCCTGGGCTAGGAGCTTCTGCCCTTTCAGGGCGTGTGGGGCAAACCATTAAAGGGCGTGGGGAGCAAACCGTCACAGGGCGTGTGGGGCGATCTCTCTAGAAAGAGTAAGAGAATCCGATAGACATGAACTCCTTGAACTGCCAATAGCTCTGATCATCCTTACGCTTTGCTCCATCATCGAAACGAGGATAGAGGAAGATATTCGATGAAATATAACGATTGAACTGGAAGGTAATCGTATTTTCCCATTCTATCTCAGCACGCTTGTAAGTAGTATATGCCCAGAGACGGGTCTTCCACTTCAGGTTCTCCATCACCTGCCAAGACAGATCGAAGGTACACTCAGAACCGTAATCGGTCATACCATGCTGTCCCTCCTTCAAACCATATCTTGTGGCAAGATCCTCACGGCCCACATACTTCCAGTTGAACGCCAAAGGAGCCAGATGGGCACTACCCTTCAACCTGTGGTTGAGCCAATCCACCGAATAATCCATACCGACAGAGAGGTTCAGATTGAATGGTGAGAAGAAATCGGAATAAACCTTCTTGTCATTACTCTTGTAACCATGGGCAAACTGCGTCTGCGCCACCATCTGGATGGTATAATACCATTTTCTGGATGCCTGAAGACCCAACTTGCTGGTGTATCGGATCAAGTCGTCAGATGTCTTGAGCGAATGCACCGAGTCTCCCTTGGAAGTCTGGTAGCCCAATCGCATCTCCAGCTTATTCTCCCACTTCACCTTCTGCTTGTTGTTGTAGTTCGCCATCATCGTTACACGTCCCAACAGAGAGTAGTTGCTCTCACCACCCTTATACCAATTGTCAGACACATAGTTTTGCAGGAACTGCAGATAGTAATCACCTCCGAAAGTCCAGAAGTTAGGCTTGAAAATCACGATATCCGATGGCGCAGTTTCCGGTTCGAAGACCTTAGGCGCCACCTCTTCTATGATATCGCGCTTCGGCTTTTTGGCTTTAGAATCCGCCACAATCGGAGCGCCCACCTCTTCCAGATGTCGCTGCGTAGTCTTCACCAGGTCTGGACGGTTGAGATAGACATCCATCAAGGTCTTATCGAGCATCACGCCAAGCGAATCACCTACCCCTCCCTCAGGACGGAGGCGCAGGAACTGATTGGCAGGTGAACGATAATACGTGAGTGGGGTGAAGAGCATGGCATATCGGGAATCATCCGAAGACATCTCAGCAGAGTCGATACGCTCCCTGATGTGAGCCAGCGAGTCCACATAACTTTTCACTATCGATGGAGTTTTCACCACCACATTATGCCTGCGGGAACGTTGGGCATCTGCCGTCACAGCACCCGCAAGCAAAGCTAAAATGAGTAATCCAAATCTTATTTTCATTCCTTCATATACTAATTTGGGCACAAAGGTAACAAAATAATTCTAAATTCAACGCCATTCTTTACAAATATTTTGGCTAATTCATAATTTTATAGTAACTTTGCACCCAAATAATTCTAATTTAAATTATAAACATCGTGGCTGATACAAAGTACATCTTCGTTACCGGTGGTGTGGTTTCTTCTTTGGGTAAAGGAATCATATCTTCATCCATCGGTAAACTTCTTCAAGCAAGAGGCTACAACATTACTATCCAAAAGTTTGACCCATACATCAACATCGACCCGGGTACACTGAACCCGTACGAGCATGGTGAGTGCTACGTAACGGTAGATGGTATGGAGACCGACCTCGACCTCGGACACTACGAGCGATTCACCGGTATTCAGACTACGAAAGCGAATTCTCTCACCACTGGTCGTATCTACAAGGCAGTCATTGACAAGGAACGTCGCGGCGATTATCTTGGCAAAACCATCCAGGTGGTGCCTCACATCACCGACGAGATCAAGCGCAACGTGAAGCTGCTCGGCAAGAAGTATCACTATGACTTCGTGATTACCGAAATTGGCGGAACCATCGGCGACATCGAGAGTGCCCCATATATGGAAGCTATCCGACAGCTGAAATGGGAGCTGGGCAAGAACGCCGTCAATGTGCACCTCACCTATGTGCCTTATCTGAAGGCTGCAGGCGAGTTGAAGACAAAGCCTACCCAGCACTCCGTGAAGGAACTGCAGAGCGTAGGTATTCAGCCAGATGTTCTGATTCTCCGCACCGAGAAGCATCTCGATGAGGGAATCCTGAAGAAGGTGGCTAGCTTCTGTAACGTAGATATCGACTGCGTAATCCAGAGCGAAGACCTTCCTAGCATCTACGAGGTGCCTGTAAACATGCAGAACCAGGGCCTTGACACCGCCATCCTCCGCAAGATGGGAGAACCTATCGGCGAGAAGCCTGCGCTGGGTCCATGGAAAACTTTCCTCGACCGCAGAAACAAGGCTACAGAGGTGGTAAACATCGGTCTCGTTGGAAAGTACGACCTGCAGGATGCCTACAAGAGCATCCGCGAGAGCCTCTCGCATGCCGGCACCTACAACGACCACAAGGTGAACATTACATTCATCAACTCGGAATATCTCACAGAAGAGAACGTGGCTGAGCAGCTGAAGGGGCAGGATGGTATCGTCATCTGCCCAGGATTCGGCCAGCGCGGCATCGAGGGCAAGATCATCGCTGCCCACTATACCCGCACCCACGACATCCCTACCTTCGGCATCTGCCTGGGTATGCAGATGATCGTCATCGAATTCGCCCGCAACGTATTGGGCTACAAGGATGCCAACTCGCGTGAGATGGATGGGAAGACTCCACATAATGTCATCGACATCATGGAGGAGCAGAAAAACATATCAAACATGGGTGGAACCATGCGACTCGGCGCCTACGAATGCGTGCTGAGACAAGGCAGTCGCGTGTTCAACATCTATAAGAAGGAGCATATCCAGGAGCGCCACCGCCATCGCTATGAGTTCAACAACGAGTTCCAGAAGGAATTCGAGAAGCACGGCATGATGTGCGTAGGCCGCAATCCGGAAAGCGACCTGGTAGAGGTAGTTGAAATCCCGGGCTTGAAGTGGTACATCGGAACACAGTATCATCCAGAGTACCAGAGCACGGTATTGAAGCCACACCCATTGTTTGTTGACTTTGTAAAGACAGCCATCGCTAACAAGAAATAGCGCAGGCTGGCTTTAGGCAGCAGAATGGCACAGCATTTGCTGTCTTCTCAGAGAAAATAAAACAATAAAAATAATAATGAATAAGAACAACATTATCGGTTTCCTCCTGATTGCCGTAGTGCTGATAGGCTTTAGCTGGTACAACCAGCCATCAGCCGAAGAGCAGAGAGCGGCATTCGTTCAGGACTCCATCGCCAAGGCGAAGCACGCCGAGATGGAAAAAGCCAGCAAGACTGCCGCTGTTAAGCGCCAGGCGAATGCTAAGGCTAAAATTGAGGCAGACTCTACAGCCCTCTTCTATTCGGCGCTGAAGGGTCAGGCTCAGAAAGTAGTTTTGAAAAATGAGAAGGTTGAGTTGACTCTCAACACCAAGGGTGGTACTGTCGAGAAGGCAGTCATCAAGGGATACGTGGGTCACAACCTCAAGGTGAAAGATGGTTCTGCCGACCAGAAGGACGTAACTCTCTTCGACGGCAACGACCAGAGCCTCAAGTTCATGCTCGAGGCGAAGGAGGCCAACATCATCACCAGCGATTTCTATTTCACACCATCCAACGTGACCGACAAGTCTGTCACCATGACTGCAGTGGCTGGTCCAGGCAAGACCCTCAGCATGACCTATACTCTCGGCGACGACTATATGCTCCACATGAGCCTGCAGGCTGAGGGAATGGCAGGACTGTTCTCACCTAACTGCAACAAGATGAGCATCGACTGGAGCGACAAGGCGCGCCAGCAGGAGCGTGGCTTCATGTTCGAGAACCGCTACACCACCCTCACCTATCATGAGGCTGAGGGCGGCACCGACCACCTGAACGAGGGCAGCGAGAAAATCGACGAGAAGATTGAAGAGACTATCGACTGGGTATCTTTCAAGAACCAGTTCTTCTCAGCTATTATTGTAGCTAAGGACAACTTCGACAAGGATGCCTTCATGACCTCTATTCCTCAGGAGAAGGGTTCGGGCTACCTGAAGCAGTTCCAGGCTAAGATGAAGACAGCCTTCGACCCAACCGGCAAGAAGGCATCTGAGTTTGAGTTCTACTTTGGTCCTAACGACTTCCAGATTCTGAAGAATACAGAGAAGGAGAGCACCTTCGGCAAGGACCTGGAGTTCCAGAAACTCGTTTATCTGGGATGGCCTATCATCCGCTGGATCAACCGTTTCTTCACACTCTACGTGTTCGACTGGTTGAGTAATGTATTCCCAATGGGTATCGTATTGATTCTCATCACATTGCTCCTCAAGCTCATCACCTACCCTATGGTAAAGAAGAGCTATATGAGTTCTGCCAAGATGCGTGTGCTGAAGCCAAAGCTCGAGGCAGCTACCGCTCAGTTCAACAAGCCTGAGGACCAGATGCAGAAGCAGCAGGCGATGATGGCAGAATATGCCAAGTATGGTGTTAGTCCACTGTCAGGTTGCTTGCCAATGCTGATTCAGATGCCTGTTTGGGTTGCGATGTTCAACTTCGTGCCTAATGCCATCCAGCTTCGTGGTGAGAAGTTCTTGTGGATGAACGACTTGAGCACCTTCGACCCAATCTTCGAGTGGAACACCAACATCTGGTTGATTGGCGACCACTTGAGTTTGACCTGTATTCTCTTCTGCGTAGCCAACCTGTTGTACTCATGGATGACGATGCGCCAGCAGCGTGACCAGATGGTAGGTCAGCAGGCAGAGCAGATGAAGATGATGCAGTGGATGATGTATCTCATGCCATTGATGTTCTTCTTCATGTTCAATGACTACTCAGCAGGTTTGAACTTCTACTACTTCATCTCATTGTTCTTCAGTGCCGCAATCATGTGGACCTTGCGCAAGACCACCAACGACGAGAAACTCCTCGCCATTCTGGAGAAGCGCTACCAGGAGAACAAGAACAACCCTAAGAAGGCAAGCGGCCTCATGGCAAGAATGCAGGCCCTCCAGGAATTGCAGCGCCAGCAGCAGGAAGAGATGCAGCGTAAGCAGGCAGAACTGAACGAGAAAAAGAATAATCTCGGAAAATAAAGTTTTCTAGATAATAATGAAAGCGTAATGATTACCGGTAAAGGTATTCGTTACGCTTTTTTATTTCCCAAAGGATATATTTCGCTTTTCTACCCCCGAAAAGGTATAATTTGTTAAATGATATTATAAATTATACCTTTTCGGGGGTATTTTCATTTTTTATTCGTATATTTGCCACCGAAAGGGTATAATATAATATCATTAATAATAGGATTTTACCCGAAAGGGTATAAAAGAAATAAAATATGAGCAATACATTATCATCATACGTCAAGGAAATGCGCAAGCAATTCGGATTGACCCAAGTAGATCTGGCGGCGAAATCGGGCGTAGGCCTAAGATTCGTAAGAGAACTGGAACAGGGAAAGGAAACGCTGCGACTCGACAAGGTAAACCAGGTCCTCCTCTTGTTCGGTCAGGAAATCGGTCCCGTTCCCATCAGAAAAGAATAACGCTAGGTCTGCCCCATACGCCAAGGCAAGGCTATATGCCAGATTTGCCCCATACGCCCTGAAAGGGCAGAAGCTCCTAGACCAGGGCATCGCCCTGGGTATCAGCAATATATACAAAAACGCCCTGTAAGGGCAAAAGCTTTAAAATCCCATGAAACAAGGAAAGATTTATCTCTACGACCAATACGTAGGCCTGCTGACGGAAGACGAAACGGGCTTTACCTTTGCCTACGATGCAGATTATCTGGCATCGGATGGCGCCGAAGCCGTGAGCCTCACACTCCCGTTATCCGACGAGCCCTACCACGACACCGTTTTGTTTCCCTTCTTCGATGGATTAATCCCCGAAGGATGGCTGCTGAATATCGCAGAAAGCAGTTGGAAAATCAACCAACGGGATAGAATGTCACTCCTCCTCGCCTGCTGCAAGGATTGCATCGGAGCCGTCAGCGTCATCCCCGCAGAAGAACCTCCTGTAGAAGAAATGAACAGTTCAGCTGCAGAAGGAACAAACGCTTCATCTCAAAACTAGAAAGGAAAAAGAAATATGGAGAAATGTCTATATTGCTATAAACCACTCAAGCCAGGGCAGATAGATTACCACCCCGCTTGCGCCCGAAAACTCTTCGGCACCAAGGAAGCCCCTGTCCTACCCTATATTAGAAAGGAAATAGGCGACCTGGCTAAACAGGTAGTGCGTGCCCAGACCACCCTCACCGGTGTACAGGCAAAGCTCTCGCTCGATGTGAACCCAGGCGGAAAGAACGAACCATCCCGCTTCACCATTGTAGGACTCTGGGGAAAATACATCCTCAAGCCCCAGACCGACCGCTATCGCTGTCTTCCAGAAATAGAAGACCTCACGATGCATCTTGCCGAAGCCGCCAAAATCGCCGTGGTTCCGCATGGTCTGATTCGCTTTGCCGATGGCGAACTCTGTTACATCACCCGAAGAATTGACCGACTGGATGATGGCACCAAAGTACCAATGGAGGATATGTGCCAGCTGTCAGAGCGCCTTACCGAATACAAATACAAAGGTTCTTACGAACAGGTTGCCAAGCTCATCAAGAAGTATTCCTCCTTCTCGCAGCTTGATCTCGTGAACTATTGGGAGGTAGTCATCTTCTCGTGGATTACCGGCAACGCCGATATGCACCTCAAGAACTTCTCGCTCTATAACAACAGGAAGCTGGGCTATGGACTAACCCCAGCATACGACCTGCTCTGCACGAAGATAGTGATGCCAGAAGATACCGAGGAACTCGCCCTGACGCTGAATGGAAGAAAAAGAAAAATTCTGAAATCAGATTTCATCAAGGTGATGACAGCATCGGGACTCAGCGAAAAAGTGATCAATAACATCGCCAAGAAGTTCCGTCGCTCCATCGTGAAATGGCTCGACCTGATAGACGCCTCCTTTCTGCCGGATAGTATGAAGAAGGAATATAAAAAACTGATACTCAGCCGAGTCATGGCATTAAGATAAATTCTTTCTGTAATTGTTTCTGCCAAGCAGAACAAACAAGAAAAAAACAAAAAAAGCAAGAATAGTATAAACAAAACAAGATATGAAGAAAATACTCTTATCACTTTTAGCAGCTGTTGGCTTATCAACCACCGGCTGCTCAGCACAGGTTGACAAATCGGCCTCATCAGCAAAAACAGCCCCATCCGACGGCATCATCGTATTGGCTCCTCAAGCCTTTATCAACCAGGCAAAGGCAGATACCACCAGCTTCCTTCTCGATGTCCGCACTTCCAAGGAATATGCAGAAGGACATCTGGCTGGTGCCCAACAACTGGATTACCTCAATCCCGAGGCATTCGATGCCGGCATCAAGCAGCTGGATAAATCCCGCACCTACTACATCTATTGCAGAAGCGGAAAGCGGAGCCATGGTGCATGCCTGAAAATGAAGAAGCAAGGCTTTAAGGTCTATGATATGGAAGGGGGAATCCTCAACTGGACAAAGCTCGGAATGCCGGTTGAAAGATAAAAAAGTACCTTTTCCAAAACGCCCTGTAAAGGCAAAAGCTTTAAAGAAACAGGCAATAAACAAAGCTTTTGCCCTTACAGGGCGACGGGTTTGCGTTCATAATTACCCAGGGCGATGCCCTGGGCTAGGAGCTTCTGCCCTTTCAGGGCGTATTGGGTAATTTCAACCGTACAGGTCGAATTTACTTCTTCAACACAGGCTCGCAGGTGATATTCACTCCAAGCTTCTTGAAGATCTTCTGATCTACATCACTCAGCATCACGGTGCAATGAGCCTGGCAGCCACGGAGCTTAGGCAATTGCTCCAAAGCTTTCTTGCAGTTATCATCATTCTCTGAGAGAACAGAGAGGGCTACAAGAACCTCATCGGTATGAAGACGAGGATTATGACCGCCGAGATAATTAATCTTGGTATGCTGGATAGGCTCAATCATCGACTGAGGAATCAACTTCAACTCGTGGTCGATGCCAGCCAGATGCTTGGTTACATTCAAGATCAATGCCGCACTGCAACCCAGCAACTCACTGCTGTGACCGCAGATAATCGTTCCATCCTCCAACTCAATCGCAGCAGAAGTATGGCCTGTCTCCTTCTTATGATCCTTAGCCGCTACAGTCACCTTGCGATAATCCGTAGTAATCTTAGCCTGCTTGAAAAGCAGCTGAATCTTGCTGATCTCCTCCTCGTTGCACGCACCGGCAGCCAACTTGTTGGTAGCCGCATAATAACGGCGGATAATCTCATCCTTCGAAGCCTCGCAGCAAGCCTCATCATCCGAAATGCAGAAGCCCACCATATTCACACCCATATCCGTAGGCGACTTGTATGGATTGCTTCCGTAAATTCCCTCAAACAAAGCATTGAGCACTGGATAAATCTCTACGTCACGGTTGTAATTGATGGCAATCTTATTGTAAGCTTCCAGATGGAATGGGTCGATCATGTTCACATCGTTGAGATCGGCAGTAGCTGCCTCGTAAGCGATGTTCACCGGATGCTTCAATGGGAGATTCCATACAGGGAATGTCTCGAACTTAGCATAGCCTGCACGCACACCACGCTTGTTCTCGTTATAAAGCTGGCTCAGGCAGACAGCCATCTTACCGCTACCAGGACCCGGAGCAGTAACAATCACCAGCGGACGCTCAGTCTCTACATAATCATTCTTGCCAAAACCCTCATCAGAAGCAATGAGATCTACATCGTGAGGATAACCCTCGATGAGATAATGGCAGTAAGTCTTGATGCCCTCACGCTCCAAGCGCTGCTTGAAGGCGATGGCTGCAGGCTGACCATTAAAATGAGTAATAACAACAGAACCCACCATAAAACCACGGTTTTGGAATTCACCACGCAGGCGAAGCACATCCTCATCGTAAGTGATACCCAGATCGGCACGCTTCTTGTTCTTCTCAATATCGGCAGCACTGATCACGATAACAATCTCGATGCTATCGCTAATCTTCTGAAACATGCGCAGCTTACTATCAGGCTGGAAACCTGGCAAAACGCGGCTGGCGTGATGGTCATCGAAAAGCTTACCTCCCAATTCGAGATAAAGCTTTCCATCAAACTGTGAGATTCTCTCCTTGATATGTTCGGACTGAATCTTCAGATACTTCTCGTTGTCAAATCCTATTTTCATTGTGTTTTATATATTTTGCGGTGCAAAATTACAAAAAAAGTATCGTACTAACAAATCTTTTATCCGAAAAAATAAAAGAGAACTGCTACATATAGGCATCCAAGACATGAAAATGCTTGTTGTCATACTCCTCAAGATAGTTTTTATAATCCATCCACATCAGGGAACCGGTTTTTCCGAACAGAGTCTCTCCATTGTCCTGGTGTAAATCCCGTCTTAGCCTTGAAAATCTTATAGAGATGAGCGTGGGATGAGAAGCCGCATTCTGAAGAAATGGTATCATTGCTGTACCTGCATTCTTCCAGCAGCATACGCTGCGCCTCCTTGAAACGGATATCGCTGAGCCAGATTCTGAAACTGCTCTTCAGATAGTTCTCGAAATACAGGCTCAATTCATTGCGAGGAATGCCCAACTTAACAGAAAGCATCGGCATATTTACCGTACTGTCTCTGAAGCCACCCTTGTCACACCAACTGGTAAGCATCGATTCTATGATAGAGATTTTCTCAGAAGCCAATCCCACGTCCTCACTCTCTTCCATCACTTCAAGAGGTTCATCGGCTGTATCCAGCTCCAGTCTCACCTCCGCAGGAATCATATTATAGCCATATCCCAGGAAACTGATGGTAAAGGAAATCAAGGAAAAAAGCATCAGGGGTCCCACACAATAAAGAAGCGGACGATAGCAGATAGCGCCTACCATCGCCAAAACCATTATACCCGCCAATCCGTAAGTGGTATAGGTATATTTATCAAAAGGAAGCAAGTCTTCCGTGGTGTTTTCTTCGATAATCTTTCGATGATAACGCATCTCAATAACCGTGGTATAAGTGCTATACATGATGGTAACAGCAAATAATGCGAGCATCACATAAAGCCATTCGCCCATATGCATCCCCCTAGGAGTATCATTGTATCCGAAAAAGAAACAAATCAATATCAATGCATAACTCACACATCCCAGCAAGGCAAACTTTTTCCGCCCGCCACGATAACAAATTAAGTTATAAGTGGCATAGGAAATAAAGGAAGAGACAGGAGAATAGAAGAGAACATTGACAACAGCTCCAATCTCATCGCCTTTAGCACGGAAACCACAAACCATTTGCAAGACATAATGCCAAGCAAGTACAAACATGGAAAAAGCAAGGAGCCAACGAGACACCTCGTAACGACGGTTGGACCAGCGAATCTGAAACCTAGACAAAACCAATATCAAGCCCAACATCAACATTATAATGCAGCAAGCAAACTGCACAAGAAATAATGTATTCATTTACTAAATATTTATATCTTTACTTATATCCCTGAAAATTTAGCATTTAAAGCTAAACTGTATCATTTGAGATGCAAATTTACGAAAAAAAACGCAGACTTTAGTAAAGAAAGAAGAATAATTTTGTTTTCTCATTAATTTTCTGTAACTTTGCACGGAATATTTAGAAGATTGCAACAAATTATTAATAATATCTTAAAAATATGATTAAAGCGATGATTTTGGCTGCAGCTGCTCTCACCATGGGAGCAAATACAGCCGATGCACAGACTATGATTGAAAAGAACAACATCAAGGTGGAGAACCACCTGATGACCCCAGAAGCTCTTTGGGCGATGGGTAGAATCGGTGCCGCTGAAGCTTCGCCTAACGGCAAGCAGGTGGTTTACCAGGTAGGTTACTACAGTGTAAAGGAGAACAAGGGCCATCAGATGCTCTTCATCATGGATGCCAATGGCAAGAACCAGAAGGCACTGACCACTGATGCCAAGAGCGAGACTGATGCTGCCTGGATTCAGGGCGGACAGAAGATTGCCTTCATCCGTGGCGGACAGCTCTGGAGTATGAACCCTGATGGTACTGACAGAAAACAGCTCACCAATGATGAATTGGGCATCCAGGGATTCCGCTTCTCTCCAGATGGCAAGAAGGTAATCCTCATCAAGGAGTTGCCTTATCACGGAACCATCAAGAAGAATCCTTCTGATCTTCCTCTGGCTACAGGTCGTCTCGTTACCGACATGAACTATCGCCACTGGGATCACTACGTAGAGAGTATCCTTCATCCTTTCGTGGCTGATGTTGCAGAGGATGGCACCATCAACGCCGGCGAGGATATCCTGAAGGATGAGCCTTTCGAGTGTCCTATGGCTCCATTCGGTGGCATCGAGCAGTTGGCCTGGAGTCCGGATTCCAAGACCATCGCCTATACCTGTCGCAAGAAGGAGGGCGTGCAATATGCCATCTCTACCGATTCAGACATCTACCTATATAATATAGGTACGCGCGAGACCAAGAACCTCTGCAAGGAGGCTGGTTATGTAGAGCCTAAGATTGATGCAACCAAGAGCATGAAGAACCAGGCTGTAAATGCACCTGAGAATCTGAAGAACAATCCTGGTTACGACATCAACCCTCAGTTCTCTGCCGACGGCAAGTACGTGGCTTGGCAGAGCATGGCTCGCGACGGATACGAGAGCGACCGCAACCGCCTCTGTGTCTATGAGCTTGCTACCGGCAAGAAGAACTATGTATCAGAGAAGTTCGACTCCAACGTAGAGGGCTTCGTATGGAACAAGGACAACAAGAGCCTCACCTTCATCGGCGTATGGCACGGAACCCTGAACCTCTATCAGGCTAACTTCAAGGGCGAAGTAAAGCAGATTACCAACGAGTGGGCAGACTACGGAAGCATCGCTCTTGCCAACAACGGCAACAAACTTCTCGCTACCAAGGCTAGCATGAGTCACCCTACCGATATCTACATCGTAACACCAGGCAAGAATGCCAAGAGTACCAAGGTAGAACAGATTACCCGTGAGAACGACCACATCCTGAGTCAGTTGAACATGGGTAAGTGCGAGCAGCGCTGGGTAAAGACCACCGACGGCAAGCAGATGCTGGTATGGATCATGTTGCCAGCTAACTTCGATGCCAACAAGAAGTACCCTACCCTTCTCTTCTGCGAGGGCGGTCCTCAGAGTCCGGTCAGCCAGTTCTGGAGCTATCGCTGGAACATTCAGATCATGGCAGCCAACGGTTACGTCATCGTATTGCCTAACCGCCGTGGTCTTCCAGGTTTCGGAAGTGCATGGAACGAGGAGATTTCAGGAGACTGGACTGGTCAGTGCATGAACGACTATCTTTCTGCCATCGACGATGCAGCCAACAATCTTCCATACGTAGATAAGGATCGCCTGGGCTGTGTAGGTGCCAGCTTTGGTGGTTTCTCAGTTTATTATCTTGCAGGTCATCACAACAAGCGTTTCAAGGCATTCCTCGCTCACGATGGCGCATTCAACCTTGAGAGCATGTACACAGATACCGAGGAGGCTTGGTTCTCTAACTGGGAGTATGATGATGCTTACTGGAACAAGGATCAGAGTGCCAACGCTAAGAAGACATACGAGAACAGTCCTCATAAGTTCGTTGACAAGTGGGATACTCCAATTCTCTGCATCCACGGCGAAAAGGACTATCGCATCAATGCCAACCAGGGCATGGGCGCCTTCAATGCCGCTCGCATGCGTGGCATCCCTGCCGAGCTTCTTATCTATCCTGACGAGAACCACTGGGTATTGAAGCCACAGAACGGCGTGCTCTGGCAGCGCACCTTCTTCGGCTGGTTGGACAAGTGGTTGAAGAAATAATATATTAAAAACGAAAAAACGAGGTAACAGGTTACGCCTGATACCTCGTTTTTTCCTTAAAGACTTTTAAGCCATTTTTTACCAGATTTGGTACTTAACCAAATATTTAATACCAAAGCTACTACTCCAGTACCAGCCAATGTCATAATTAATGCTTCCATATCTTTACAATTTAGAAATTCTGTACCCAATCGTAGACAACAAACTTGTTGTAACTAAACCAGTAACAAAGAGCCAAACAGCAGTAGTTGTTACATCTTCTTTTAAAAACATAGTTACTACATCACCCACAACCATAGCTGTGAAAGTAGCCTTAGCCAAATCATAGAAGAATTTACTCAAGTTCTCACGGCTAGACCTTAACTTTTCTCTATCTTCCCGAGCTGTCATACGCTTTTATGTTTAAAACATTGCAAAAATACAACTTTCTTTTCAAACTAGCAAAGAAAAAGATGTTTTTTTCTGGAAATATGATAAAAAGGCTTGCTTCGGAAATGAAGCAAGCCTTTTTTGTATATGATATTTTTGATTTAGCTTACGCGATTCAACTTCTTGATGATAGAGAAGATGAAGAGGGCTGAAACCAGGCAGATACCTGCGAGAACACCCCAGATGGCAATGAGGTTGAAGTTCTGACCCCACATGATGCCAGGAATCATAACCAACTGGTTACCGATGGCTGTTGCACCAAACCAGAGACCCATCATCAAACCAGCATACTTTGGAGGAGCTACCTTCGATACAAACGAAATACCGATAGGAGAAAGCAGAAGCTCAGCGAAAGTAAGGATGAGATAGGTAGAGATGAGGAGGTTAGCACTTACACGTGTACCCTCTGTAGCAGGATCGCCCTGTGTCAAAGGAAGCTCCAGCCCCATAGAACCTACAGCCATCCATACGAAACCGAGAGCTGCAACGAGCATACCCAAACCAATCTTCTCAGGAGATGTAGGCTCCTTGCCTATCTTGTGAAGCCATGAGAACAAAGCAACGCTCACTGGTGTCAATGCCACTACATAGCATGGGTTGAACTGCTGGAAGATAGGAGCCTCAACATCTACGGCACCTTCAAGGTTGCTGTACTTGTAGAAGAGGAAAGCGATGGCAGCAACAATGACACCAAGAGAGATGCCCTTACCCTTGCCAGTCTTGCTCTGTGCCAGACCGAAGCAACCGTAAACCACGAAGATGCAGGCTACGAGGTTGGTCACATCGAATGCCATTGACTGCAAGCCCTCAGATGTCTTCTGAGTATAGTCGCGTGCAAAGAGTGTCAATGTATTACCATTCTGGTGGAAAGCCATCCAGAAGAAGATAACCACAGCAAATACGAGACAGAGGCAGATGATGCGCTCCTTGGTCTCAGCCTTGGAAAGCTCATTAGTCTCCTTAACCGGAGTCTTGTCGTCCTTACCCTTGGTCTCAGAAGCAAGCACGTGCTTATATGTAAAGCTGAAGGCATAGTAGATGGCGATACTAATGATAAGCGAAGCACATGCCACAGCGAATGCAAAATGGTATGAATCCTCCACTGATACGCTCAGACTCTCCTGCGCCCACTTCATAATCTTGATGGCTGCTGTAGGAGCGAACATAGCGCCAATGTTGATAGCCATATAGAAGAGAGAGAAACCGGAATCACGGTTGCTGGTAAACTGTGGCTCGTCGTAGAGACGACCTACCATCACCTGCAGGTTACCTTTGAACAAGCCGGTACCCAAAGCGATGAGGATAAGCGAAATGCCCATGGCAGCAATGGCAACAGTATCCTTGCCAAGAGGAAGCGAAAGCACAAGGTAGCCGATGAACATAATGAAGATACCCGTGGTAACCATACGTCCAAAGCCAAACTTGTCGGCTGCGATACCGCCGATGATAGGGAGGAAATAAACCATCATCAGGAAGGTAGAGTAAATTGTACTTGCCAATCCGGTTTCAAAACCGAAGTTAGCCTGCAAATAGAGCAAGAACACTGCAAGCATGGTATAGTAACCGAAACGCTCACCCGTGTTAGCCAAAGCTAAGGCCCACAGACCTTTTGGTTGATTTTCAAACATAATTTTTTGTTATTTTATAATTTTATTATTTAGTTATTCTTTTCTCGCAAATTCTGTGCAAAGATACACAAATTATTCCATATTTCAAACTCAATGCCTAAAAATCGTTATATCAAATACCATTTTTATATTCAAAAACGTCTAAATTTCTAAAAAATAGACAAATAATGCAAAAGTTTTCCATTTCTATTACAATAAGATTGCGTTTTTTTTTGTACCTTTGCAGCCCGAAACCGTAAAGGTGGATTCCGACAGTATAAATATTGGATTAAAACAAAAAAGAAAGGTAAAAGGATATTTATGAGACAACTTAAGATTAGCAAGAGTATAACCAATCGTTCCAGTGAAGCACTCGACAAGTACTTGGTGGAGATTGGTAGAGAACCTATGGTCTCTATTGATGAGGAGATTGAGCTGGCCCAGAAGATTCGCAAAGGCGGTCGTGAGGGTGAGCGTGCCAAGGAAAAACTGGTCAAGGCAAACCTCCGATTCGTTGTATCTGTTGCTAAACAATACCAGCATCAGGGTTTGGGTCTGACAGACCTCATCGACGAGGGAAACATCGGTTTGGTAAAGGCTGCAGAGAAATTTGATGAAACTCGTGGTTTTAAGTTCATCTCATACGCAGTATGGTGGATTCGCCAGAGCATCCTCCAGGCTATCGCTGAGCAGAGCCGTATCGTTCGCCTGCCTTTGAACCAGGTAGGAGCATTGAGCAAGATCAGCGCCGAAATCAGCAAGTTCGAGCAGGAAAACCAGCGCAAGCCTTCTGTTGCAGAGCTGGCACAGATTACCAAGATGGAGGAAAGCAAGATTGACCAGACCATCAAGGCAGACAACCACCATATGAGTATCGATGCTCCATTCGGTAGTGATGACGATGACAATGCGATGGTAGATGTGATGGCTTCTGGTGATGATAGCCGTACCGACAAGGGTGTTGACTTCGAGTCTATGGCGAGCGAGCTCCAGCGCGTATTGGCAACAGTATTGAAGGAACGCGAGCGCAAGATTCTCTGCTACTGCTATGGCATCGGTTGCCACGAGAAGGGTTTGGAAGAAATCGGAAGCGAATTCAACCTCACCCGTGAGCGTGTACGCCAGATTCGCGAGAAGAGTATCATCAAGCTCCGTGAAAGCGGAAAGATCAAGATCTTGATGAAATACTTGGGATAATTCTGAAACAGAAACCAAGAATTAAGAAACAGAAATTCTGAATTCTGAAACAGGAATTCTATCCATATCGAAGACGAGAGAAAAATAAATAAAGCTCAGTTGTGTTACCCACAACTGAAACAAAAAGGGCAATCAGTTGGTTCATCCCAATCTGATTGCCCTTTCTCTTTTTACACACACGCCCTGAAAGGGCAAAAGCTCCTAGCCCAGGGCAACACCCTGGGTTGTCATAGGTGCTAACCTGTCGCCCTGAAAGGGCAAAAGCTTTATTAACAATTAATTGTTAACGAAGTTTCCGAACTTATCAATCAATCCGTTTACTCCGTCTCTCACCGCCTCGAAATATGGATACTCATCTCTCAGACAGATTTCATCATAAAGGAAATCAGCCACGATGGTATCCTTTCCGTCAGGCATCACGAGTCCCATCTTGCCATTCTTCTCTGCAATAACCGGCATGATGCTCAAGTCATCATTATAGATATAGCAAGTGCGGAGGAAATCATAGACAGGCTGAAGCATCACGTTGCCCTGATGATCTTTCATGCCAAATTTGCCGTTTTCCTCGAAGACCTCATGGTAACGGATATACTTCTCCTTCAAGCGATGATAATAGAACACCATCTTACGCTTGTCGTTCACAAAGTCGAGCATATACTGGAAGGTATCACAGTAGTTAGCCACCGAACGGACGAGAATCATCTTCAGATCCAGTCCATCCAAAGCCTTGCGATTCAAATCAATATACTTGGCAATCGCCTTCTCTTTCTCTGAGACAGAGAGGCTCGCCAGCTTTTCCTCAAACTTGAGCATAGCCTGTTTGGTTCCCGACATACCCTTGATATATCGGTGAATCTGCCTGCTCATTTCAGAACAGATAAACTTGTCTATTTCCTGCTGCTCAATAGGGTCAGCATATTCCTTAATCAATGATTCAGGTGTAGCGTTCATGGTTATTTCCTTTCTTTTAGTTTATGGAGATTCCCCCGTGAACTTGGAAGGGAAATCTCCTGTTAGTATTATTTCTTCACGTTAGGCTGCTGCAATCCATAGCCCTTTCTCTTATCTTCCAACAAGAGGAGGAAGGAGATGACAATAGCAATCACACCAAAGGCTGCAAATATGGTCATCGTCTCTGTATAGTCGATGACACCATCGGCACCCGTGTTAGCCTGATTCACCTTACCAATCCATACTGGAATAAGAGCCAGTCCGATATTCTGAATATAGAAGATAAGGGCGTATGCAGTTCCTAAGAGTTTCATTGGGATAATCTTTGGTACAGAAGGCCACATTGCTGATGGTACCAAACCAAAAGCTACGCCAAGGATGAGCATCATCACGATGGCAAGCACCCATGAGTTGAGTGGAAGGGCAAATACTACGTGTACCAGTGTCAGGAGGCAACTGCCGATAATCATCAGCGTGGCACCCTTGCCATACTTGTCGTATATGCTACCAAAGAACGGTGTAAGGAAGATAGTACCGAATGGCAACATCGCAGGAATCAGACCTGCCAAATTAGCATCGACACCATACTTGAAAATCATCAACTTGGTTGCAAACTTCAGGAATGGGAATACACCTGCATAGAACATCAGGCAAAGGAAAGCCACATACCAGAAACCTGTTGTCTTGAACAGACCACCCAAGTCTGAAAACTTGAAACCTTCTTCCGGCTCAGTAGCCACAGCTGCTGCAGAAGCATCCTCCTTCTTGTCCATCACACAATAAACCAGATAAACCAGTACACCAGCGCAAAGCAAAGCTGCACCCAAAGCAATAGAAGCAGACACACCGCCCATTGCCTTTGCAAAAGGAAGAGAAAAGCCCAGGGCAGCGGCTGTTCCCAAACGGGCCGTAGCCACCTGCACTCCCATTGCCAGAGCCAACTCATGACCCGTAAACCACTTCACAATGACCTTGCTCACTGTGATACCGCATATCTCGCAGCCCACGCCATAGATGGCAAAGCCAAGTGCAGCTATCACTACCTGTGTACTGTAAGTACCGAAGAATGGTACTACTACCGAACCGCCAAACTCATGACCTACAGCATACCATTTCACCAAAGCTCCACCAAACATCAAAACAGTTGAGAGGATACCAGTGAAACGGATACCAAACTTATCGAGGATAAGACCACCGAAGAAGAGGAGCAGAAGGAACACATTGAAGTATCCATAGGCTCCTGAGAAGAAGCCGTACTCATCCGAACTCCATCCGAGTCCGAGGCCATTCTCAGCCCCCTTGGCAGCTGTCAAGAGAGGCTCCAGTGGAGACATTACATCTGTAAAAAAGTAACCGAACATCATCGTGACGCTCACGATGAAGAGGGCGGTCCAGCGAGCTGACTTCGAGTCGCTCAATTTCATCTGAATTTTTTCTGTTGTACTCATTTTATATTATTACTTATTTTTCCATAACCATTGTCGGAAGTTACTTTCTCTTCACATTCTTCGTTCTTGAAATATCAAAGAGATAAGATACCTTGAACACAATCTGTCCGTAGTTACTTTTTCCGAAATAATCTCGTTTGGATGAACCATAGATATTACCCAATCCATAATAATAGCGAGCCTCAGCCAGAAAATGTCCCACTTTCGGGATGCTGTACTCTGCACCCAAACCCAGGGCGATACCATAATCCAGCTTATTCTCTACAGCCATCGTATCTTGTGCCACTACCATACTTACCCGGTCATTATCTGTCTTAGGCATATTCTTCACGTCGAAGTTGGTAGTCTGAGAATCGTTGAGGTAGAGTCCGAACTGCGGACCGGCATTCACGAAGATGTTCAAGCCTCTCTCTTCCCTACCCCAAGCCAAGTGAGCGAAAACAGGTACCTGGATATAATTGATGGTACGGCTGTAAGCCATCGGCTGCTTGGTTTCGGTGATGATGACAGGCTGGTTGTCGATGTCGAGAATATCCTCCTTCCATCCCACCTTAGCATAGTTGACCTCTGCATAGATGGAACAGATGGTCTTGAAGTACTTCTCGCAAGTATATTTCATCGAGAGTCCGGCAGTCATTCCTCCATGCTGCTTCTGCTGAACCTCCGGTTCGAATCCTACAGAGCTGAGCACATAGCCACCGTTGAATCCGATGGAAAAATCGTTGCGATGCTCACCTATCTGAGCCTGTGCCGAGAGTCCTCCCCAAAGGAGAAGTCCCATCAACAGCGCCCCTATCTTGACTTTATTCATTCTTTCTTTTCTTACTATAAACGATTAACTATAAAAAACTACCGGTCCTAGTAATTCACAGATTCAATCTGGTGATTGAAGGTGTAGTGAATCAACTGGAAGTTCTTGTTCTTGTATCCACCCTTTGTCGTTTTCACGAAATGCAATGGAGTCTGCACTGGCTGATAGTTCACCTGCTGGCGTTCACCCGTAAACTCCTTGCCCTTCTTCTTGATACCCTGGATGAAGAACATACCATGATCATAACCCGTGATGGCGAAGCGAGGCTGCGCAATCATCATCGGCTGATGGAACCATCCCTCGTACGCCTTCTCCAGGTTCTGCGTTCTTTCGGCTACCGGATTGTAATAGAAGGTAGAAGGGATATAAGTATCGTACTTATAGAATCGCTCCAGATTGTACTTGGCGTACATCAACCACTCTGTATAGCCGAAGAGAGAGATAGATGCACCCGGATACTTGCTGTCAAACTCATCCAGCTTGTTGAGCACGGCTGTCAACTGTGGAGAACGGCCCGTATTCAAGATTACCACATTCTGCTTGCTTGGCAGGAAAGCCTTGGCAAACTGGTCGATGCTTGAGCTCACATTGGTGATACTATAGTTGATGTTTCTCTTCTCCAACTCCTTGCGAAGTCCGAAAGTGAAAGCTCCCTTACGAGAAGTAGAATCATTGCAATCTACAAAGATTGGATGCACATTGGTAAATCTGTTCAGGAAAGCCTTGATGGTGCATTCGTTCAATGTTTCAGGACTCTGATATACCTGGAAGATTTCCTTGTTGCGCTCCACATCGTCACCGCTGATGGAGAAAGGAATCACAAGCTTGATGCCATAGGTCTTGCAGAAGCCGGCAAGCGGAGCCACCTGCTTGGTATAAAGCGGGCCAAAGATGACATCACACGTATTGGCACCCTCCTGCAACAAGGTGGCGCGGATATCAGCGTCTATCGGCACGTTCCATGCATGGACATCGGTAGAGATGCCCTTCTTTTTCAGATAATTGCAAGCCATCAGGAGTCCACGATAATACTCCACCATACGCTTGCCATCACCATCCACATCATGCAAAGGCAACATCACGCCAATCTTCACCGCATCACTAGCCGCCACCTTCTGCTGAGCGGCAGCGGTTCCAGCTACAGCCGGTTTGCTGGAAGCAACAGCATTCTTATCCTCCTTCTGTGCCTTTTTAGGCGCATTAGGATTCTGCTGGTCGCTGGCAAAAGGAATAAAGAGGGTAGTTCCCTTCTGGAGCATGTAACCTTCCTGCTTCATCTCAGGGTTTGCCTCCATCAGTTCCGGCAGACTCAATCCATACTTATTGGCAATACCAAAAATAGTATCCTTTTTCTTCACTGTGTAGATGTCACGCCATTTCGTTGTCTGAGCAAAGATACCAACACTGAGCATGAGCCCCACAATCATCAAGAAATATCTTATGTTTCTTTTCATATCTTCCTGTTTTTAATGTTTATATGATCCTAAAATCTTGCCGTAACCGACATGATTTAAAGTTTTCTCCTGCAAAAATACAAAAAATCTCGCATCTAGCGCAATATCTCTCAGCTTTTTATTATCTTTGCACAAATAATTTGCAAAATGAGACAAAAAATAGGATTACTTGGTGCCTTATTGGCACTTTTTACCCCTCCAATGATGGCACAGGAAGAAATCGGAGAGGAGGAAGGCACACAGACCAGTGTCCTTCTGATGCCGAACGCATTCTCGCCAAACGGAGATGGCATCAACGACATCTACAAGCCCAAGGAGGGTTACCAGAACATCAAGGAGTTTCACGCCTATATATATAATAGGTGGGGACAGAAACTCTTTGAGTGGAGCGACCCTGCCACGGGATGGGATGGAACCTACAAGGGAAAGCCGGTAAAGGAAGGAGTCTATTTCTGTCTGGTCAAGGCAAAAGGAGCAGATGGCAAGACCTATCAGATTAAAAGAGATGTCAACCTGCTCAGAGGATATACAGCAGAACAATACAGTAACAATTAAGTGAGCGGAAATTAGAATATGAATTCAGAAGAAAAGATAAATGTATGGGGCGCCAGAGTACACAACCTCAAGAACATTGATGTTGAGATTCCACGCGACTCCCTCACCGTGATAACCGGACTTTCGGGTTCGGGCAAGTCGTCGTTGGCTTTCGATACCATCTTTGCCGAGGGTCAGCGCCGCTATATCGAGACGTTCTCTGCCTATGCCCGCAACTTTCTGGGCAATATGGAGCGCCCGGATGTAGATAAGATTACCGGTCTGAGTCCGGTCATCAGCATCGAACAGAAGACCACCAACAAGAACCCTCGTTCTACCGTAGGTACCACAACAGAGATTTACGATTATCTCCGTCTGCTCTTTGCCCGTGCCGGTACAGCCTACAGCTACCGCAGCGGTGAAGAGATGGTGAAATACACCGAAGAACAGGTCATCGATATGATTCTCGATGAATATGCCGGAAAGGCCATCTTCCTGCTGGCTCCTCTGATTCGCCAGCGCAAGGGACATTATCGCGAACTCTTCGAGAGTATGCGCCGCAAAGGTTATCTCTATGTACGTGTGGATGGAGAAATCCAGGAAGTGGTAAGCGGAATGAAGCTCGACCGCTACAAGATGCACAACATCGAGGTTGTCATCGACAAGCTCGTGGTGAAGGAAGCTGATGAGGAACGCATCCGCAAGAGCGTAGCTACCGCCATGAAGCAGGGCGACGGCATGGTGATGGTGATAGAGAAAGGTGAAAAGACGGGCAAGAACTTCTCAAAACGCCTGATGGATCCAGTTACCGGTATAGCCTACCAGGATCCGGCACCTAATATGTTCTCGTTCAATTCGCCGGAAGGTGCCTGCCCTCACTGCAAGGGTCTGGGAAAGGTAAACCAGATAGATATCAAGAAGGTGATTCCGGATGACAGCCTGAGCATCTACGAAGGTGGAATCGCCCCTCTCGGCAAATACAAGAACCAGATGATTTTCTGGCAGATTGAGTCTTTGCTCGAGAAATATGATCTGAAACTCAAGACTCCTATCGCAGAGATTCCGGGAGATGCCATGCAGGAAATCCTCTATGGATCACTGGAAAACGTAAAGATCGGTAAAGAAAAGGTGCATACCTCTTCGGATTACTTCTGCGCCTACGATGGCATCATCGACTATCTGCAGAAGGTGATAGAGAATGACGAGAGTGCGGCAGGAAAGAAATGGGCTGACCAGTTTATATCTACCATCGAATGCCCGGAGTGCCATGGACAGCGACTCAAGAAGGAATCGCTCGCCTTTCGTATCTGGGACAAGAATATCTCGGAAGTTGCCAATCTCGACATCGACGAACTGCGCGACTGGCTCGAACAGGTGGAAGCTCACCTCCCTTCCATGAAGGCAAAGGTGGCTCACGAAATCATCAAGGAGTTGCGCTCACGTGTCAACTTCCTCCTCGATGTGGGCCTGAACTATCTCTCTCTCAATCGCCAGTCGGCGTCACTCTCTGGTGGTGAAAGCCAGCGCATCCGTCTTGCTACCCAGATTGGCAGCCAGCTCGTCAATGTGCTCTACATCCTCGATGAGCCAAGTATCGGTCTGCACCAGCGAGACAACGAGCGACTCATCAACAGCCTGAAGGAATTGCGCGACCTGGGTAATACCGTCATCGTAGTAGAACATGATGAGGATATGATGCGAGCAGCCGACTGGATTGTAGATATCGGTCCGAAGGCAGGCAGAAAGGGAGGCGAAGTGGTTTTCCAGGGTACTCCGAAAGAGATGCTGAAGACCGACACCATCACCGCCCAGTATCTGAATGGCAAGATGGCAATAGAGATTCCTGAGCATCGCCGCAAAGGAAACGGCAAGAGCATCACCATCCGTGGAGCCAGGGGCAACAACCTGAAGGGAGTAGATGTAGAGTTTCCGCTCGGCAAGCTCATCGTTGTAACGGGAGTCAGCGGATCGGGTAAATCTACCCTGATCAATGAAACCCTGCAGCCTATCCTCTCCCAGCACTTCTACCGTTCCCTGAAGAAGCCGATGCCATACGACAGCATCGAAGGCATTGAGAATATCGACAAGGTAGTGAATGTTGATCAAAGTCCGATCGGCAGAACCCCTCGCAGTAATCCAGCTACCTACACAGGTGTATTCAGCGACATCCGCTCGCTGTTTGTGGGTCTTCCAGAAGCCAAGATCCGTGGTTACAAGCCAGGCAGATTTTCCTTCAACGTGAAGGGTGGCAGATGCGAAGCCTGTGGCGGAAATGGATACAAGACCATCGAGATGAACTTCCTGCCAGATGTCTATGTACCTTGTGAGGTATGCCACGGCAAGCGCTACAACCGTGAAACGCTGGAGGTAAGATACAAGGGAAAGAGCATCGCCGATGTACTGGACATGACCATCAACCAGGCAGTAGAGTTCTTCGAGAACGTGCCTCAGATTCTCAACAAGATCAAGGCATTACAGAGCGTAGGATTGGGTTACATCAAGTTGGGACAGAGTTCCACTACCCTTTCGGGCGGAGAAAGCCAGCGAGTGAAACTTGCTACCGAACTATCCAAACGTGATACCGGCAAGACGCTCTATATCCTGGATGAGCCTACCACCGGTCTTCATTTCGAAGACATCCGCATTCTGATGGATGTGCTTCAGAAACTGGTAGATAGAGGCAATACGGTGATTATCATCGAGCACAATCTGGATGTCATCAAGCTCGCCGACTGGCTCATTGACATGGGTCCCGAAGGTGGACGAGGTGGAGGTCAGCTTCTCTTTGCCGGCACACCGGAAGAGATGGCAAAGAGCAAGATAGGCTATACCTACAAATTTCTGGCACCCTTGCAGAAGAAGAAATAGCCATTCTTTGCTAGCAGGAGATAAAAGAATCCCGATTTCCAAGACTTTGCTCATCAGATGCAAAGTTCTGAAAATCGGGATTTTATATTTTAATCTTCGTCTGCAAATTCATTCAAGGTATAAGCACTACTGCCATCAAAGCAGTGGGTACATACCTGGCACTTAGGCAAACCGATAGCTTCCACGAGCTGCTCGATGGTATTGAACTTCAGTGTAGTCAATCCAAGCTGGTTGGCAATTTCATCCACCATTCTCTGATATTCAGGAGAACCTGTGGTAGCATACTTCTCCAGATTCTTGTTGGCATCGCCCTCAAACTTCTCGATGATTCTGCGGGTAATCAACTCCATGTCACTCTTGGAAGAAGTAAAGTTGATGAAAGGACAGCCATAAACCAATGGAGGACAAGCGATACGCATGTGGCATTCCTTCAGACCAGCCTGATCGAAAAGCACCTTCACATTGTCGCGAAGCTGGGTACCGCGCACGATACTGTCATCGCAGAACAACACACGCTTACCCTTCAACATAGCCTTGTTAGGAATCAGCTTCATCTTGGCTACCAGAGAGCGCATGCTCTGGTTGCTAGGTGTAAAGCTTCGAGGCCACGTAGGAGTATATTTGGCAATACAACGCTGGTAAGGTACGCCCTTACCGGCAGCATATCCCATCGCCATACCTGTACCAGAATCAGGAATACCACTGCAGCAATCTACCTCTACATCATCTGTCTTGGCAAGATTGAAGCCATTGGTAAAGCGAGCTTCCTCTACATTCTTGCCCTCGTAGGTAGAAGTTGGGAATCCATAATATACCCAGAGGAAAGAACAAACCTGCATCTTCTTGTTGGCAGGACGGATCTGCTCCATACCCTCTGCAGTAATCTTCACGATTTCGCCAGGACCTACCTCGTGTGCAGTCTCGAAGTCAAGGTTAGGGAATGAAGTAGTCTCACTGGAAGCTGCATAAGCACCCTCCTTCTTGCCTATAATAATAGGTGTACGTCCCCAACTGTCGCGGGCACAGATGATGCCATCCTCTGTAAGGATCATCATGGTGCAGGAACCCTTGATATGATGGAACACGTTCTCGATTCCCTCGCGGAAATTCTTGCCCTGGATGATGAGAAGAGCCACCAACTCGGTTGGGTTGGTACTTCCTGAAGACATCTCTGCAAAGTGCATATTCTTATCCAACAGGTGCTGAGTAAGTTCATCCTTATTTAATATCTTGGCTACTGTGCAAATGGCAAAGCGACCAAGATGAGAATTCATGATCAATGGCTGCGCATCTGTATCGCTAATCACACCGATACCTGATGTCGCACCCTCGAATTTGTCGAGTATAGGTTCAAACTTCGTTCTAAAATAAGAACTTTCTAAGTTGTGGATAGAGCGCACGAAGCCCTTCTCACTACTGTAGGTTGCCAAACCGCCTCGGCGTGTACCGAGATGTGAGTTGTAGTCGGTGCCGTAGAAAAGGTCTGCGACACAGCTTTTCTTGGAAATAGTTCCGAAAATGCCTCCCATAAGAGTATAATTCTATGTTTTATGTTTGAAATATGGGTGCAAAGGTAATATAAATCCAGAAAATATGCAAAACTTTTTGCGATTTTTCTACATTTTTATGTATATCGTTTCCCTTTGCACCCCTAATTTCTGCTAAAAGTCGGCTAAATATCTACTAATAAGACGACTGCTCCTAGAACTTGTATTGCAAACCCAGACTCATATCAAAGGTTTTAGACTTCACATCGTCATGATATGAGTAATGGGTATCACGCCAATAGTTGGACACATTGAAGTCCAGGTTCAGCCGATTGGACAGCGCCAGACCGAAGCGGGCATTCAGCACCAGCAGAGATGCATTTCCCTTGTCGCCCTGGGCATTGAGATAGAGCGGATCGGTCGTTGCCAGATCCTTTCCCTCATATCCCTTCCAGGTGAAGATGCGATAATAGTCGGCACCTATCTGGAAGGTAGCTACCTTGCCGAACTCCATGAAACTGATAGCCTTCACGCTATAACCGCTACCCATGTTGTAGTCGCGGTCTATCACATTATAATAATCGGTCAGACTTCCACCCAGCAGGATACCATCCAGGAAGACACGCTGCTCAAACCTGGTGAGATTGCCCACCTGAGGGAAGCGGTAGATGATGCCCGGACCGAAAGAGGCTGCCTCGGATATGCGGTAAGGCACCAGACTGGTACCATCCTTCACCGGCTGCGAATCGTAATAGTTGAAGTGCTGGAAGATACCGAACTCCATCTCCGTGCCCTTGCTCACCTCCACCGGTACACTCCACAATCTTCCCAGAAGATGCAGACCGGTAATCAGAGGCTGGTTGCTGCTCAAGCCGAAAGTGGCATCCAGTGTGAAGTAGTCGTATGGCTTGGTGGTTTCGCCATCAAACGGATCGCCATAAACCAGATTGAAACGGACGTATGGATTGCCCTCACCACGGAACAGCGTATTGTTGTCTGCGAGGTATCTGTAACCTGCCGATGCAAAGAAACTGACAGGACTGCGCTGGTAATCGTGATATTTATAATATTTGCCTCTCACCCGCCAGGCATCGCCACTCAAGATTCGATTCAACCCCTTGATCGGACAGATGAGGGTTCCCAGGAACTCTCGCATGAAACGAGGGAAACCAGACAGGCGGTCATCAAATACCAGATTGCTCACACGATGCGTCACCTCTCCGATGGCAATACCACCAAAAGTAGTAGCCATCAGGTCGTTGATGGCAGGCGGTTCTATCTCGCAGGTAGTCTCCCACATCAAACTTCCACAGAAAGAGTATGGCACCGATTCCCAGAAATTCATACCATGACTTCTCGCAGCATTGAAATAGAGTCCGCCATGGTATGGATGGGCAAACAGATTGGTAGAGAACTGGTCGTTATCCCAAACAAATCCCGTTTCAATATTGTGCTTGATGCTATGGAAGGAAATCTTGGCAAACTCCTCGTTCATCACAAACTGGTCGAAGCATTGCACACCCACATTGATGGCAAAAGCTTCCAAGGCAGCCTTCCAAGGATGCTTCTTCTGTCGCTCCGGATCATCGAAGGCAAAAATGGTTCCTTCCTTCCATGCCTCCATATCATATTCATTCTCCTTCCTGGCAGAGACATTCCCAAAAGATGAAGTGCGCTGGAGGCGCACAGCCAAGCCTGCTTCTACAATGGCACGACGGCGATACCTGCCACCATGATAATAATGGGTATCCCCATAGCCCACAGAGGCAAAGGCACTGGTGTATCTGCCCAACTGATAGTCGGCATTGATGCGAGCCTGCAGCGAATAGAGCCGTTCCGGCTTATCCTGAGAATGTTCCTGAAACGATTCAACGTGATAGAAACCCAGATCACCACTCAGGGAGAACTTAGGCGACAACTGGAAATACTGACCGATGCGATAGAACAAGGCACCCGAAAACTTCTCATCCAATCCGAAATAATGGGTTCCGATACCGAGGATGTTATACGTACTCCGGTTGCGGAATCTGATGGCAAGATTGGCTTTGGTAGCAGAACCGCCATAAAACATATAGTCGATACGCGTCTTTGGGTTCACATTCACCAGTCCTATCTTATGGGCTACAGTATCCCGGCTATAGTTGATGACACCAATCTGCACACCACGAGGATGGCTAAGGCAAACATTTAACAAACCAATCTGAGAACCATTCAGGGTATCAGCATAATTGTAGCCACCCAACTGCATGCCACGCATATAGGAAGAGCTGACATTGGCTGCTGCAATCTGCAAGCCTCTCTTCATACCCATGGAAATATTGGAAAGTCCACTCAGCTGAACTCCGCGGAACGGAGAACTGGACACATTATTAAATAAAGACAACTGCACGCCATTGCCACCCTTCACCACATTGGAAACACCCGAAACCTGCACACCGCGCATATCATCGCCCACCGAATTGATGATACCAGCCAAGCTCACACCACGCATCTGCTGGCGAACCACACTGGAAAAGACACCTATCTGGGCACCCCTGAGTGTATCGGGCGAGCAAAACAGAGACACGTTGCCAGAACTATACCCTTGGGCATAGACAGACTGACCTCCTAGCGAGAGTCCCATCAAAAGGGCAATAATCTTTCTCTTATTATCCATATACCTATCAAATTCAAAATGGCGAGAAGTCAGGATGACTTCTCGCCGGGAAATTGCATTATTCAAAGTTGGAGCTAAATAATGCATCAAAAAAAATATCTTTCAGAGGAATGTGCAGGCGAAGATTTCTCCTCCCCACACATTCTTATAAAGTTCAATTGCTTTTATTAATCCAGGTTCAAGCTCTTCTTGATAGCCTCAATCTTATCCATAGCAGCAGCTGTGCAGCGGTTGTAGCAGCCAGCG
Source organism: Prevotella sp. AM23-5 (assembly GCF_003473645.1). NCBI lineage: Bacteria > Pseudomonadati > Bacteroidota > Bacteroidia > Bacteroidales > Prevotellaceae > Prevotella > Prevotella sp. AM23-5. The sequence goes on from NZ_QUCG01000006.1 coordinate 37,631, forward strand.
CACTTGAATGAAGGATCCTTTACCTCAATATAGAACTTGATCTTAGGCTCTGTACCAGAAGGGCGAACGCTGATCTTGGTATTGTCATCACAGAACCACTGGAGTACATTGCTTGTAGCAGGCATATCGAGCTTCTCTACACTGCCGTCAGCATGCTTCACCTCCAGACTCTGGTAGTCCTTCCAGGTAACCACCTTGCTGCCACCGAGTTCCTTAGGAGGGTTAGCACGGAAGTCTGCCATCATCTGCTTGATCTCGTCAGCACCCGTCTTTCCTGGGCGAACCACGTTTACTGTAAACTCCTTACTGAAGCCATACTCTGCATAGATCTGCATCAGGAGATCGTAGAGAGTCTTGCCCTGATCCTTAGCCCAGGCAGCAATCTCACAAATCAGGCAGATAGATGCAGGAGCATCCTTATCGCGTACCTTGTCGTATGGCAAGAAGCCGAAGCTCTCCTCACCACCACCGATATACTGCTGCTTGCCCTCAGAGATTGCAATCTCGCGTGCAATCCACTTGAAACCTGTGTAGCAGTCGCGCAACTCTACGTTATTCTTCTTGGCAATCTCAGCAATCACCTCTGTTGTAACGATGGTCTTTACGAGGAAGTCTGTTGGCTTCAACTTACCCAACTTCTTCTTGTTCTCGATGATATAGTAGCAGAACATCATGGCTGTCTGGTTACCGTTGATGATCATCCACTCCCCCTTGTCATCGCGGCAAACAATAGCGAGGCGGTCTGCATCAGGGTCAGTAGCTACTACGAGGTCAGCGTTCAACTTGGTACCGAGCTTCATACCGAGAGTCATAGCCTCAGCATTCTCTGGGTTAGGAGAAACCACTGTAGGGAAGTTGCCATCTACAACCATCTGCTCAGGAACTACATTGATGTTCTGGAAGCCCCAAGAACGCAGACAGAGAGGCACGATGACACGACCTGTACCGTGCATAGCTGAATAAACGATGTTGAGGTCTTTCTGACGGTTGATGACATCCTGGTCGATCATAGCAGAATGAACGGCTGTCATGTAGTCGTAATCCATCTCACCACCGATGATCTGAATCTTATCCCAGTTAGCCTCGAACTTCACCTGGTCGATAGTAACCTTGTTCACCTCCTCGATGATACCAGTATCGTGTGGAGCCAGAACCTGAGCACCATCACTCCAGTAAGCCTTGTAACCGTTGTACTCCTTAGGGTTGTGAGAAGCAGTAACGTTGACACCAGCCTTGGCACCGAGCTCGCGGATAGCGAATGAAATCTCGGGTGTTGGGCGGAGGCTCTCGAAGAGATAAGCCTTGATATCATTAGCTGAGAAGATGGCAGCAACAGTCTCTGCGAAGAGACGAGAGTTGTTACGGCAGTCATGGCCTACAACAACAGAAAGGTTCTCCTCACCTGGGAAAGCCTTGAGGATGTAGTTAGCAAAGCCCTGTGTAGCCATACCAACGATATATTTGTTCATTCGGTTGGTACCTGCGCCCATAATACCGCGCAAACCACCAGTACCGAACTCCAGGTTCTGATAGAAAGCATCTACGAGTGCTGACTTATCCTCAGCCTCGAGCATTGCCTTTACTTCGTTACGAGTTTCTTCATCAAAAGCAGGTGTGAGCCACTGCTGTGCTCTTTCTTCACACTGCTTAATCAATTCTGCGTTATTAGCCATAGTTTGATTCTATTTTGTTATTAATATTATTCTATCAGAGGGTTGTGCCCGAAAACAGCACAATATTTCTCTTTTTGCGTACAAAGATATATAAAATATTCGAGAAACCAAACAAGATTGGAGTTTTTTTTGTATTTTTGCACATTGAAACAAAAAAGTAATAAAAAAGAGGCTTATGGAATTATATTATACTGGCGTCATCATCGCCGTTTCCACCTTTTTAATAATAGGACTCTTCCACCCTATTGTCATCAAGGTAGAGTATCATACGGGCACCCGCTACTGGTGGGTGTTCCTGGTTGCGGGTATTATCAGCGTGGGTGCAGCCTTCCTGGTTGCGAATGTTCTCTTCTCTGCCCTTCTCGGTGTGCTGGGTGCTTCCTGTCTCTGGAGCATCGGGGAACTCTTCGAACAGAAAGAACGCTGCGAGAAGGGATGGTTCCCTAAGAACCCGAAGCTGGAAAAGAAAGGATACTATAAAAAATGAAAACTGAACTGATATTGGTCGGCAAGACCGTAAACAAGCATTTTATTGCGGGCATCAAGGATTATGCCGAGCGCATCACCCACTATATGCCCTTCAATATAACAACGATTCCTGAACTCAAGAACACCAAGAGTCTCAGCGAACAGCAGCAGAAGGAACGGGAGGGTGAACTGATTCTGAAACTGATTCAGCCTTCTGATACCGTGGTGCTGATGGATGAGCACGGACTGGAGTTCCGAAGCATCGAGTTTGCCAAATGGATAGAGCGCAAGCAGGCTACTGCCAGAAGACTCGTGTTTGTCATCGGGGGTCCTTACGGATTCTCGCAGGCTGTATATGACCGCGCCAACGAGAAGATCTCCCTTTCCAAGATGACCTTCTCGCATCAGATGGTACGCCTCATCTTTACAGAAGCGCTCTATCGCGCATGTACTATTATAAAAGGCGAACCTTATCACCACGAATAAGGGTAATAGGGTAAAGAGATCCCAAGTCTTCATCTTAAAAGTAAAAAAAAGAAAATGGGGAAAGAAAAATATATAGAAATCAAGGGGGCGAGAGCCAACAACCTGAAGAACATCGACGTGAAGATACCGCAAGGCAAGTTTGTTGCCATTACGGGAGTCTCCGGGTCGGGCAAGTCTTCATTGGCTTTCGATACCTTATATGCCGAGGGACAGCGCCGGTATGTGGAGTCGCTGTCTTCGTATGCCCGCCAGTTTCTGGGCAGAATGAGCAAACCGGAATGTGATTTCATCAAGGGATTACCTCCTGCCATCGCCATCGAGCAGAAGGTGATTTCCCGAAACCCACGTTCCACCGTGGGCACCAGTACGGAAATCTACGAATACCTGCGCCTGCTCTTCGCCCGTATCGGCAAAACCTATTCGCCTATCAGCGGACAGGAAGTGAAGCGCCATACTACCGAGGATGTGCTTGCCTGCACCCGACAGTTTTCCAAGGGCACCAAGTTTGTAATCCTTGCCCCTCTACATATTGTAGAAGGCAGAAGCCTGGAAAAGCAACTGGAGATGTATCTTCAGGAGGGATACGCACGCATTCTGGTGAAAGGTGAATTCATCCGCATCGACGATTTCAAGGGCGATGCCAAGCCGGAGGATATCTTCCTCGTCATCGACCGTGCTTCGGTAAGCGATGAGAAGGACGACATCAGCCGCCTCATCGATTCTGCCGAGACTGCTTTCTATGAGGGCGACGGTGCCTGCCGTCTCCTCTTCCTGCCGAGCAATATCAGCTACGATTTCTCTACCCGGTTCGAAGCCGACGGCATCACCTTCGAGGAACCAACCGACAACATGTTTGCCTTCAATTCCCCACTGGGTGCCTGCCCTACCTGCGAGGGATTCGGAAGCGTGATAGGCATCGACGAGAAGCTCGTCATCCCAAACACTTCCATGAGCCTCTACGATGGATGCGTGGTATGCTGGCGTGGAGAGAAGATGGGCATGTGGCTCAAGGAATTCATCCGACGTGCGGAGCCATACAACTTCCCGATCTTCAAGCCTTACTACGAGCTCACCCAGAAGGAGAAAGACTGGCTCTGGCATGGATTGCCTTCGGACAAGAAGCGCGACCCGCACGACCGGGTGAGCATCGACGAATTCTTCAGAATGGTGAAGGAGAACCAGTACAAGATACAATACCGTGTGATGCTGAGCCGATTCCGAGGCAAGACCATCTGTCCGGATTGCCATGGCACCCGACTCAAGAAGGAAGCCAACTATGTGAAGATTGGCGGAAAGAGCATCACCGAGCTGGTAGATATGTCGATTACCAATCTCAGCGCATGGTTCCAGAAGCTGGAGCTGACAGAGCATGAGCGGGAAGTGGGCAAGCGACTCTTGACCGAGGTTACCCACCGCCTGCAATTCCTTCTGGATGTGGGACTTGGCTACCTCACCCTCAACCGTCTCTCCAACTCCCTTTCCGGAGGAGAGAGCCAGCGCATCAACCTGACCACCAGCCTCGGTTCTTCGCTGGTAGGCAGCGTGTATATCCTCGACGAGCCAAGTATCGGACTCCATAGCCGAGATACCGACCGACTCATCAAGGTACTGAGAGAGCTGCAGCAACTGGGCAACACCGTGGTAGTGGTTGAACATGACGAAGAGATTATGCGTGCTGCCGATTATCTCATCGATATCGGTCCGGATGCAGGAAGACTGGGTGGAAGACTGGTATATGCCGGTCCGTCATCCGAATACTCATCCACCGACCCAGAGCAGCAGAAAGCCCTTCTGGAGAAATTCCCGGAGAGCCATACCATCCAGTATCTCACCCACAAGGAGGAGATTGCCGTTCCTGCCAGTCATCGTGCATGGAACAGAGCCATCGAGATCAAGGGAGCCCGAATGAACAATCTCCGCGGCATCGATGTAAGGATTCCGCTCAACATCTTCACCGTCATCACCGGCGTATCCGGTTCGGGCAAGAGTTCCCTCATCAAGGGAATCCTCTACCCTGCCCTCCGCCGCCATCTCGACCTGGTGGCAGATGCACCTGGCGAATACAGTTCGCTGGAAGGCGATGTGGATGCCATCAAGCACGTGGAGTTTGTAGATCAGAACCCTATCGGCAAGAGTACCCGCAGCAACCCTGCCACCTATCTGAAGGCATACGATGCCATCCGCACCCTCTTTGCCAACCAGCCACTCGCCAAGCAGATGGGATTCACCCCACAATTCTTCTCCTTCAATACCGAGGGCGGAAGATGCGAGGAATGCAAGGGAGCAGGATACGTAACCATCGAGATGCAGTTTATGGCTGACCTCACCCTTACCTGCGAGGCATGCAAGGGCAAGCGGTTCAAGCACGATATTCTGGAGGTACACTACGGAGGAAAGAATATCAATGATGTGCTGAACATGACCGTGAACGAGGCGATAGAGTTCTTCAGCGATGAAAGACTTCAGCACCATGTGGGCGATTTCGATGCCTGCCGCATCATCGTCAGCAAACTCAAGCCTCTGCAGGAGGTTGGATTGGGCTATATCAAGCTCGGTCAGAACTCCAGCACCCTCTCCGGCGGTGAGAACCAGCGTGTGAAACTCGCCTACTTTATCGGCAAGGAAGACCAGTCGCCTACGCTCTTCATCTTCGATGAGCCAACCACCGGTCTGCACTTCCATGATATCAAGCGTCTGCTCCATGCTTTCCAGGCGCTGATAGAACGAGGTCATTCCTTGGTAGTTATCGAACATAACCTGGATGTCATCAAGTGTGCCGACCATATCATCGACCTCGGACCAGAGGGTGGCGACAAGGGCGGTAACCTCGTGATAGCCGGTACTCCAGAGGAAGTTGTCGCATGCAAAACCAGCTTAACTGGTAAATTTCTTAAGAATTATATAAAATAATGTAAAAAAGTAGCGCTATAATAAACTTTATATGTACTTTTGCATCCAATTAGCATATAATTAATATATAATAAGGTACATCAATAAGTAAATTTAATAAAGAAAGGATATAAAGATGAAAAGAATCATATTGGCTTTGACGATGCTCGTAGCTATGGTAGCAACAGCCTCAGCTCAGGCAGAAATCAAGTTTGAAAAGGTAGTGCACAACTTCGGTACCTTCGAAGAGACCGCTCCTGTGCAGAAGGCTGTATTCACCTTCACCAATGTGGGAAACAAGCCTCTCGTCATCAACCAGGCTATCGCTAGCTGCGGTTGCACCGTGCCATCTTATACCAAGCAGCCAATCGCTCCAGGTCAGAAGGGACAGATCAGTGTTACCTACAATGGCAAGGGTATGTTCCCTGGTCATTTCAAGAAGAGCATCACCGTTCGTACCAATGGCAATGTAGAGATGTCACGCATCTATATTGAAGGCGTGATGAACGAGAAGAAGTAAGCTTGATATGATATTTTATTTTTCTGGAACAGGAAATACCAAGTGGGCGGCGTCGAAACTGGCGGCGGCTACTCGTGAAGACTTGATTTCCATCGCTCCTTACATGAGGGCAGATGATTCAAGCCATAACTTAGCCGAGCCGTTTATTCTGAAAGAGAATGAACGGCTCGGATTCGTTTTCCCCGTACATGGATGGCGTGTGCCGAAACTGGTAAGGGAATTTATCTGCAAGATGAAGATTCAGAGAGTATCATCTGATGCCACTGGCGGAAACAAGGCGAAAGCCGATGACTGTCAGAAGAATCGCCCCTTCGCCTATTGCGTCTGCACGGCAGGCGACAGCATCGGACTAACTATAGAGAATCTCAACGAGGTGATTTCCCTGAACCCATCGCTTCAGGCTCTGGGCATTACGGAGGTTTCATCCTCCTACTCTCTCATCATGCCGGAATCGTACATCGGTCTGCCGTTCATGGATGTGGATCCGAAGGAGCGTGAAATCCGAAAGAAGGAAACGGCGGCACAGGAACTTGCCGTAGTATGTGAAGAAATCTTCGACCGCAAGGAAGGCATCAGCCGATTGGTCAAAGGTCCTATCCCATGGTTCTTCACCAAGGTGGTGGGTGGTTTCTTCGAGAATGTACTCATCACCGACAAGCGTTTCCACGTAGAGAAAGACCGTTGCGTGAAGTGCGGCATCTGTGCCAACGTATGTCCGGTAGGTGATATCAAGGGCGGACATGGCGAATATCCAGTCTGGCTGCACCATAAGGATTGCCTCACCTGCTTTACCTGCTATCACCATTGTCCGCATCACGCCATCGAGTTTGGAAACCAGACTCAGAAGAAGGGACAATACTATTTCAGATAATTGCCCCTTCTGAAGCGGGATCCAGAACCAATCCATAATAATGATTCAGTAACTAATCCATAATAATGATGAAAAAGATTATCCTATGCCTAACACTCGCTTTGATGTCTGCCACTACCATGTTTGCAGTCAAGGCGAAACCAGGTATCACCCAATTACAACTGGTGGATGGTACCATCGTATCAGCAACTCTCAATGGAGATGAGCATTTTTCGTATTACTCGCTTCTCGACGGCACTCCGCTGAAGAAGAGTGATAACGGAAAATACGAAATCATCTCTACCGAGACGCTCAATGCCCGAAAAGCTACAGTTATCAATACTCTCAAGACAAGAGCAAGTGGCATTGGCTCAATACGCCCAGCCTATTTTCCTCATACAGGATCGCCCAAGGCGCTGGTTATCCTGGTAGATTTCAAGGATGTAAAGTTCAAGAGCAGCGACCCCGTTGCCACCTTCAACCATTACCTCAATGCTGATTTCGGCACACCAGTACCTAGCCAGGATGCTTCGGTATTCAACCAGGAAGATGTCAACTACGGTTCGGTAAAGGAGTATTTCAAGGAATGCAGCATGGGGCAATTCACCCCACAGTTCGACATCGTAGGTCCAGTTACTGTCAGTCAGAAATCTGCATACTATGGAGCAGATGATAAAAATGTTCAAAATGGTACAGATAAGAATTTCAAGCAGATGATCTGTGAGGCCTGCAACAAGGTTGCCGACAAGATTGATTTCTCTAAATATGATTCCGATGGCGACAAGTTCGTAGATTTGGTTTACATCATCTATGCCGGCTATTCGCAGAGTATCAGCGGCAATTCCGACGACTATCTCTGGCCTAAGTCGGGTACCGATAATTTCTATAAATATGATGAGAACGGCAAAGAGATTTCACCACTGAAGTACCTGATTTTCAACGGATGCAGAGTCTGTCGCTTTGGTCTCAACAACGAGTTGAATGGTTCGCCTGATTCAAAAACCCCTTCCATCAATGGCATCGGACTCTTCTGTCACGAGTTCTCTCATACCATGGGCTTGCCTGATCATTATGATACCGAGTATAAGAATGCCGACAACCAGTCGCCAGAGTTCTGGGATCTGATGGATGCAGGCGAATATACATACGATGGTTACTGTCCTACCCCTTATACACCATGGCAAAAGATGCTGATGGGATGGGCTACCCCTATCACGCTCGATGGAACACAGGCAGGACAATATACCCTGGAACCATACGACTTAGCATCAAAAGCTTACAAGATAGAGGCTGATGTGAACGAAGATAATTTCCGCATCAACGAGAATTACTCTTCAACCGAACTTAGTGATAAGAAAAAGAAGGAATTAAAGGAAAGGGCCAAGGGTGAATTCCTCCTCCTCCAGAACATCAGAAACGAAGGTTGGTACAAGCATCTTCTAGGCTATGGCCTGCTGGTATGGCGCATCGATTACAGCGATATCGACCAGGTACACCTCACGGACAACCCTAACGACACCATCGGTATTCCTAGAGTAACCATCGTTCCAGCTGATGGTCTGATCATCAACCAGGCAAATGTTGGTAACAAAAAATATACTATAGACGAATACTGGGAGAACTGCGCAAACGACCCATTCCCTGCCTATGGAATCGGAAAGGATGGAAGCGACATCAACAGTCTTACAGAAGTGAAGTTCAACTGGAGCACGATGACTACCCGCCCACTCTACAACATCGCAAAGGATGAGGCTACCGGCATCGTCAGCTTCGACTACCTCAAGGATTTCAAGGCTACGGGTATCGAGAACACCCTTCTTGACAAGGATGCAACCTCCACCCCAACCGAATACTTCGACCTGGAAGGCAGGAAGATTGCCACCCCTCTCAAGGGACATCTTTACATCACCAATAAGGGAAAGAAGGTAATATACTAAGAGGAAAAACTTCCGCTATGAATAGAAAGTTATGTTCAGCGACGTTGAATGTGTGTTCAGCAGTGTTGAACTTAAGTTCAGCAGTGCTGAACATAGGTTCAACACTATTGAACATAGATTATCATTAAGGATAAGAACAAATGCCATTAATGATGAAGACAATCATCATTAACAGTGAAGACAATCATTAAAAACATCAGATATAATTTCCATTAGGAACAAAACAAAAATCCCTAGGCGATATCAGCTATCGTCTAGGGATTTTTCATATTCTTTTAATAGATTCTAGGACCGAAGATGGTAGTACCCACGCGCACCATCGTACTGCCGTGCTTGACAGCGATATGATAGTCGTGGCTCATACCCCAGCTGCGCTCGCAGAAGGCATCATCATCGGCGAAATACTTTGCCTTTACCTCATCGAAGAACTTGGCAGCCTCATCAAATTCAGAGGCAATCTGCTGTTCATCATCGGTATTCGATGCCATCATCATCAAGCCGCATATCTGCACATGAGGCATCTCTCTCCACTCGCCAGACTCCAGGAGTTCACGGCAGGCATCGAGCGAAAGCCCCGATTTGGTATCTTCCTCCGCAATATGCAGTTCCAGCAACACCTTCACCACGCGGTCGTGCTTGGCTGCCTGCTTGTTAATCTCCTTCAGGAGCTTCAGGCTATCCACCGACTCAACCATGGAGATATAAGGAGCAATGTACTTCACCTTATTACTTTGCAAATGACCGATGAAATGCCACTGGATATCCTTAGGCAGGGAAGCCACCTTCCTGGCGAGTTCCTGCTCATGGCTCTCGCCAAAGATGCGCTGCCCCTCGGCATACGCCGCCTCAATAAACTCGTTGGGATGAAACTTGCTGATGGCTACAAGGCTAACCCCTGCAGGCAAGCTGCCCAACACTTCATGAAGATTTCCTTTTACATCATACATAGTTCTTCCTCCCTCTCTTTACTGATTCTGCTGCTCGTACTCAGGTACGTCGTTCTTCTCCTCCTTCTTCTCGCCAGGAGCGTGATGCTCGAAAACATCCATCAGCTTGGTCTCGTTCAAGCCTACTACATCATAGTCGATCATGGTCTTGCCCATCACCTCGTCGATATAGCGGAGTGCACGAGCCAAAGACTTAGCCTGTACGAGATATGTAACGTTAGAGCGCTTCTCCTTTTCAGACTTTTCATCGATGGTGATGAACTGGAGCTTAGCCTTGTACCACTTGTCATCATCATCAATATCGCTGAAGAAGATCTCTCCATAGCAAGCCTTACCGATACCGCTGACCTTCAACTCGCCGCTTACATAGACAGACATCTCGTCGATAATAGCGCTCTCTGCCTCGGTGAAACTCAGGGCATCAACCACGTATGCTTCAGAAACCACCTTTTCTGAACCATCCTCCATTGTCTTCTGATATTTAACCTTTGTCTCAAACCAAGTGCTTGTTCTACTTCTCATAATTTCTTTTCCTTTTACTAATGTTTAAAATCTTTGTTTTATTATCCTTTTCCTGACCACCTTTTCCCTTTCCACCTATTATATGATAGGCAGGGTGAAAGCGCCGAAAGATGATGCAAAGTTATAAAAAAGAATGGAGAAGAACAACAGAATAAAGAGTTTTTTACTAAAAAATCAAATTTTAACCCAATCTATTACGTATTTTCAATGAAATTACGTATCTTTGCAGTCGATTTGCGAGATATTGTTTCATCTGATAAGGCTGGGTAAGTACCGTGCCTGGAAGAGGAAACTGCTTGCTAGGGTTAATAACAGAAAGAATTATTTAGAAAAGATGCCAGAAATATCTGTACGCGGTCTTGAAATGCCAGAGTCACCTATCAGAAAGTTGGCTCCACTGGCTGCCGCAGCAAAGAAACGTGGAGTTAAGGTTTATCACCTCAATATTGGTCAGCCTGACCTGCCTACTCCACAGTGTGGTCTCGATGCGCTGAAACACATCGACCGCACCATCTTGGAGTATTCTCCAAGTCAGGGCTATCTCAGTTATCGTGAGAAGCTAGTAGATTATTACAAGAAATTCAATATCAACGTAACTGCCGATGATATCATCATCACATCGGGAGGTTCTGAGGCTGTGCTCTTCTCGTTCATGAGTTGCTTGAACCCAGGAGACGAGATCATCGTGCCAGAACCTGCCTATGCCAACTATATGGCGTTCGCCATCTCGGCGGGTGCCAAGATCCGTACCATCGCCACTACCATCGAGGAAGGTTTCTCCCTGCCTAAGGTGGAGAAGTTTGAGGAACTCATCAATGAGCGCACCCGTGCCATTCTGATCTGTAACCCGAACAACCCTACCGGATATCTCTATACCCGCAGAGAGATGAACCAGATTCGCGACCTGGTGAAGAAGTACGATCTCTACCTCTTCTCTGATGAGGTTTACCGCGAGTATATCTATACTGGCAGCCCTTACATCAGTGCGATGCACCTGGAGGGTATCGAGCAGAACACCGTGCTCATCGACTCTGTATCCAAGCGATACAGCGAGTGTGGTATCCGTGTGGGTGCCCTGATTACCAAGAATGCCGAGATCCGCAAGGCGGTGATGAAGTTCTGTCAGGCTCGCCTCTCTCCTCCACTGATCGGTCAGATTGTTGCCGAGGCTTCACTCGATGCACCCGAGGAGTACTATCGCGATGTATATGATGAGTACGTAGAACGACGCAAGTGTCTGATCGACGGTCTCAACCGTATCCCTGGCGTTTACTCTCCTATCCCAATGGGTGCCTTCTATACCGTAGCCAAGTTGCCTATCGACGACTCAGACAAGTTCTGCCGTTGGTGTCTGGAAGAGTTTGAATATGAGGGCGAGACCGTGATGATGGCTCCAGCCTCAGGTTTCTACACCACTCCTGGTGCCGGAAGAAACCAGGTGCGCATGGCCTACGTATTGAAGAAAGACGACCTGAACCGCGCATTGATTGTTCTTGCCAAGGCACTCGAAGCTTACCCGGGAAGAGTAGAGGATGAAGGACTGTAAGAAAGTGAAGAACGAAATATGAATTTTCCTCTGTTTATAGCAAAGAGATTATATCGTGATCAGGGCGACAAACGTAAGGTTTCTCGCCCTGCTATTCATATTGCCACAGCCGGTGTTGCCATCGGACTTGCCATCATGGTCATGTCGGTATGCGTGGTGCTGGGATTCAAGCACACCATCCGCGACAAGGTGATTGGCTTCGGAAGCCATATCCAGGTGGCCGACTTCATGACCCTGCAGCAGCAGAACCAGTATCCGGTGGTGATGAACGACTCGATGGTGAAGGTGCTCCAGAAGATTCCGGGCGTGAAACATGTGCAGCGCTTTGCCATGAAAGAAGGAATCCTCAAGACCGACAACGATTTCCTGGGCGTAGTGCTCAAGGGTGTGGGACCGGATTTCGACTCTACCTTCATCCATCAGAACATGGTGGAAGGAAGCATACCGAAGTTTGATGACAAAGCCAGCCATAACCAGATTCTGATTTCCAAGCTGATGGCAGACAAGTTGAAGCTGAAGAACGGCGAGCGCATCTTCGCCTACTTCATCGACAACCAGGGCGTGAGAATGCGCCGGTTCACCATCGCAGGCATCTACGAGACCAATCTCAAGAAGTATGATGAACTGATGGTCTATACCGACCTCTATACAGCCGTGAAGCTGAATGGATGGGAGGATGACCAGGCAAGCGGTGCCGAACTGACCGTGAAGGACTTCGACAAGCTCAACGAGACGGAAGACTATGTTATCAATAAGGTGAACCGTACCGTAGATCATTACGGAGAAACCTACAGCAGCGCCACCATCAAGGAACTGAATCCGAACATCTTCCAATGGCTCAGCCTGATGGACCTGAATGTATGGATTATCCTGGGACTGATGCTCATCGTGGCAGGCGTAACGATGATCAGCGGATTGCTCATCATCATCCTGGAGCGCACTTCGATGATTGGAGTGATGAAAGCCCTGGGTGCCCGCAACAAGACCATCCGCCACACCTTCCTCTGGTTTGCCGTATTCATCATCGGCAAGGGAATGTTACTGGGCAATGTCATCGGACTGGGACTTCTTGCCCTGCAGCATTTCACGGGAATGGTGAAGCTCGATGCCCAGACTTACTACGTAAGTACGGTACCGGTGGAGTTCAACTGGCTCTTTATCGTGGCACTTAACGTAGCCACCCTCCTCATCAGCATCTTCATGCTGGTAGCGCCAAGTTACCTCATCTCTCATATTCATCCAGCCAAATCGATGAGATACGAATAAGATTCACGGCTGATGAATAAATGATTCACGATAGATGAATAAGTGTAAAATTATCCCATTATTGCCACCAGTAAATGGCAATAATGGGATAAAACTATATATTTTTACCTAGTTCCTAAAATATTTTACGCTAATCTATAAAATAATGCACATTTTATTTTGCGATGTGCAGTATTTTCCGTACCTTTGCACAAAATTTTGTAAATTGTGCAATGAATTCAATACCAAGTTTTAACTCGTATATTGAGAGAAGCATCATCAAGAATTGGCACTTGGATGCGCTCACCGATTACAAGGGCGCTACACTCCAGTACCACGATGTTGCCAGAAAGATAGAGAAACTGCACATCCTGTTTGAAAACAGCGATGTGAAGAAGGGCGACAAGATTGCCGTCTGCGGTAGAAATAGTAGCCAGTGGGCAGTAGCTTTCCTGGCTATTATTACCTATGGTGCAATCGTCGTGCCTATACAGAACGAATTCAAACCAGAGCAGATTCACAACATCGTGAACCATAGCGAGAGCAAGCTCCTGTTTGTGGGTGATGTGGTGGCTACGGAGATTACTCCCGATGAAATGCCTACACTGGAAGGCATCATCTATCTGCCGGATAATTCACTCGTCATTTCCCGTTCAGAGAAACTGACTTACGCCCGCGAGCATCTCAACGCAATGTTTGGTCATAAATATCCCAAGTACTTCCGCCCTGAGCATGTGAAATATCATGTGGATGATCCGGAAGAACTGGCGATGATCAACTACACCAGCGGAACTACAGGTTTCTCCAAGGGTGTGATGTTGCCATACAGAGCCCTTTGGGGTAATCTCGATTATCTGATGGATACGGTAAGTCCCAAGATCGGCAAGAACTGCAACATCCTCTCTACCCTTCCGATGGCTCACATGTATGGACTCATGACCGAGTTCATCTACAATATGGCGATGGGTAACCATATCTTCTTCCTCACCCGCCTTCCGAGCCCTACGCTCATCTCTGAGGCGCTGGCAGAAATCAAGCCAGACATCATCTTTGCCGTACCACTCGTGGTAGATAAGATCGTGAGAAAAGAAGTATTCCCACATATCCAGACCAACCGTGCCCGACTGCTGATGAACATGCCTGTCATCAACAAGCGCATCAAGGAGAAGGTTCGCGAGTTTGTACTGCGCAAGTTTGGCGAGCGTCCTTACGAGGTGGTTGTGGGTGGTGCTCCACTCAACAAGGAGATTGAAAACTTCTTCATCAGCATCGGCTTCCCTATCGCCATGGGTTACGGTACTACGGAAACCGCTCCGCTAATCACCTTCGCCCATCAGGACAACTATGTGGCAGGTAGCTGTGGTGTTGCCGTGAAGCACATGGAGGTAAAGGTATTGAGCGATGACCCAGAAAACGTAGCAGGCGAACTGGTTTGCCGCGGCATCAATGTGATGAAGGGCTACTACAAGAACCAGGAGGCTACCGATGCCGTGATTGATGAAGATGGATGGTTCCATACCGGCGACCTGGCAACGATGAGTGCCGACGGACATTTCTTCGTAAGAGGTAGAAGCAAGAACATGCTGCTCGGTCCTAACGGACAGAACATCTATCCGGAGGAGATTGAGGATAAGCTCAACTCTATGGCTATGGTCAACGAGAGCATCGTGCTGCAGAAGGACGACAAGCTCGTGGCCCTCGTTCATCCTGAAATGGAAGAGAGCAAGGAACTGGGATTCTCAGACGAAGACCTCGCCAACATCATGGAGCAGAACCGAAAGGAACTGAATATGCAGATGCCTAGCTTTGCGCAGATATCACGCATCCAGCTGCACGACACCGAATTTGAAAAGACAGCCAAGAAGTCTATCAAGCGTTACCTATACCAGGACGTGATATAACAAGCGTTACCTATACCAGGACGTAATATAATACGCGAAACAAAGCGTAACCCAGAGATAGAGACTTCAAGTACGAGAAAAATATGAACTTAGAAAAATCGTTAAATAATAAGAATATGGAAATTCCTAGCTTTAACGCACTTATCCAGCAGAGCATCATAGACCATTGGGATATGGATGCCTTGACCGACTACAAGGGAGCTACCTTGCAGTATCACGATGTAGCACGCAAGATCGAGAAGCTGCACATTATGTTTGAGAACTCCGGCGTAGTAAAGGGCGACAAGATTGCTCTTTGCGGTAGAAACAGTGCCAATTGGGCAGTGGCTTTCCTCGCTACCCTAACCTATGGTGCCATCGCAGTGCCTATCCTGCATGAGTTCATGCCAGAACAGATTCACAATATCGTGAACCACAGCGACGCCAAGCTGCTCTTCGTGGGCGACGTGGTTGCTACACAGGTAGATGCAACCAAGATGCCGGGGCTGGAAGGTATCATCTACATTCCAGATTACTCGCTCGTGGTTTCACGTACCGACAAGTTGACTTATGCCCGTGAGCACCTCAACGAGATGTTCGGCATCAAGTACCCAAAGTACTTCCGCAAGAACCACGTCAGCTACTATATCGACCAGGATCCTGACGAGTTGGCTATGATCAACTATACCAGTGGTACAACCGGTTTCTCCAAGGGTGTGATGGTTCCATACCGTGCGCTGTGGGGCAATGCCGACTTTGCCGAGAATGTATTGGGCAAGAAGATCAAGGCTGGAGATTCAGTCATCAGCATCCTGCCGATGGCACACATGTATGGTATGGCTTTCGAGTTTATCTTCGAGTTCATCAAGGGCTGCCACATCTTCTATCTCACCCGCATCCCTAGCCCAGCCATCATCGCCGAGGCATTCGGACGCATCAAGCCAGCAGTTATCATCGCTGTGCCTCTGGTTATCGAGAAGATTATCCGCAAGAAGGTATTCCCTAAGATTCAGAACAACCGTATGCGCATGCTCCTCCACATGCCTGTTATCAGCAAGAAGGTGAAGGAGAAGATCTGCGAACAGGTATCCAATGCCTTCGGTGGCAACTTCTATGAGGTGATTATCGGCGGCGCTGCGTTCAATCAGGAAGTAGAAAGATTCCTCCACGGCGTGGGCTTCAAATATACAGTGGGTTACGGTGCTACAGAATGTGCTCCTATCATCTGCTACGAAGATTACAAGAACTTCGTACCGGGCTCTTGCGGTAAGGCTGCGCTCCACATGATGGTTCGCATCGACAGTCCGGATCCGGAGAACGTACCAGGCGAAATCCTTGCCAAGGGTCCTAACGTGATGCTGGGTTACTACAAGAATGAGGAGGCTACCAAGCAGACCATCGACGAGAACGGATGGTATCATTCCGGCGACCTCGGAACGATGGATGGCGACGGCAATGTATTCATCAAGGGCCGCAGCAAGAACATGTTGCTCGGTGCCAGCGGTCAGAACATCTATCCTGAGGAAATCGAGGATAAGCTCAATTCTCTCGCCCTCGTTGCAGAGAGCGTAGTTGTTCAGAAGGGCGACAAGCTGGTGGCTCTGGTATATCCAGACTTCGATGAGGCTCAGTCTCTGAACCTGGGCAGAAGCGAACTGGAAGAGATTATGGAGCAGAACCGTCAGGAGCTCAATACGATGGTTCCAGCCTACAGCAAGGTAAGCGAGATCCGCATCCACGATGAGGAATTTGAGAAGACTCCTAAGAAGAGTATCAAGCGATTCCTCTATACTGCTGAATAATAAGAAAACTCCTGATAAAGGAATAAAAGAAATAAAAGAGATACAAATACAAAAAAAATGGTGTAGCTTCAAAAAAAGAAGTTACACCATTTTTTTATGATTATAATTACAACAAAGTGTTTGATCGGATACGAGACAGCGTCTCAGGCGTCATCTGCAGATAACTGGCGATATAAGTAAGCGGCGCACGGAGCACCACCTGCGGATTCAGCTCGCACAGACGCTTATACTTATTAGGCGCAGTTTCGAATCGCATCAGGTCGGCATGTACCTGCGACTGAATCAAACTTTCTTCCAGAATCTTACGGTAAAGCATCTGGATGTTTACATTTCTTATGGCAGCCGCCTCGAGCTTCGCCTTCGGCAAAGCATACACCAAGGTAGGCTCCAAAGCCTCAACCTGGAGGTAGGAAGGGGTTTCCTTGAAAAGACTTTCAATACACATGAAGATAGAATGGTCAACACCTAAGTGTTCTGTTACCTCCTTATCATACTTGGTATAGAATTGGCGCACCAATCCCTTCTCTATATAAGAAATGTTTCTGCACACTTCACCCTCTACCAGAATCTTTTCGCCCTTGCCATACTTGATTGGCTCCAGGATTGATTCCAGTACATCCAACTCGTCATGAGTCATCGTACTATACCTACGGGCAAGCTCTCTGGCTATGTCTCGTTTAGGGGTGATAACCTTAAAATCACTCATAATTTAAGTTCCTCCTAGTTATTAAAATTTATTTCGTCGAATCTCTTAGTCAAGCTTCAGCACCGCAAGGAATGCCTTCTGCGGCACCTCTACGTTACCAATCTGCTTCATACGTTTCTTACCCTTCTTCTGCTTCTCCAGCAACTTACGCTTACGGCTCACGTCACCACCATAACACTTGGCAGTAACATCCTTGCGCACCTGCTTCACAGTTTCACGGGCTACGATTTTCGCACCGATAGCAGCCTGAATGGCAATATCAAACTGCTGACGTGGAATCAGATCCTTCAGCTTCTCGCACATTCTGCGGCCGAAGCTCACAGAGTTGTCGCGATGGGTCAAAGTACTCAGGGCATCCACCGGCTCTCCATTCAAGAGGATATCCAGTTTCACCAGGTCGGAATGACGGAAGGAATCGATATGATAGTCGAACGAAGCATATCCCTTGGAAATACTCTTCAGCTTATCGTAGAAATCGATCACAATCTCGCCCAATGGCAGCATGAAATGCAGCTCCACACGGTTACCACTCACGTATTCCTGATTGATAAGCTCACCACGCTTGTCGAGACAGAGCTTCATGATAGGACCGATATAATTGGTAGCTGTGATGATGGTAGCTCGGATATACGGCTCCTCGATATGGTCGATCATCGTTGGATCTGGCAGTCCCGATGGGTTATGTACCTCTTTCTCACCACCTTGCTTGTCATATACCATATAGGATACGTTAGGAACGGTGGTGATGACATCCATGTTGAACTCACGGTCCAGACGCTCCTGTACAATCTCCATGTGGAGCAATCCGAGGAATCCGCATCGGAAACCGAAGCCCAGTGCTACCGAACTCTCAGGCGAGAAGGTGAGCGAAGCATCGTTGAGCTGCAGCTTCTCCAATGAGGCACGCAGATTCTCGTAATCGCTAGGATCGATAGGATAAACGCCGGCAAAGACCATAGGCTTCACTTCCTGGAATCCTGCAATCGCCTTTTCACAAGGACGCGCGATGTGGGTAATGGTATCACCCACCTTTACCTCGGTAGCATTCTTGATACCCGAGATGATGTAACCTACCTCACCGGCACCCAATTCCTTGCGGGGAATCATATCCATCTTCAGTACGCCAATCTCATCTGCATCATATTCCATTCCGGTGTTGAAGAACTTCACCTTGTCGCCCTTGCGTATTACACCGTTCTCAATCTTGAAGTAGGCGATGATACCACGGAATGAGTTGAATACAGAGTCGAAGATCAAAGCCTGGAGTGGTGCCTTGTCATCTCCCTTAGGAGCCGGAACACGGTTTACCACCGCTTCCAGAACATCCTCGACACCCTCGCCGGTCTTACCGGATGCACGGAGGATATCCTCGTGCTTGCAACCGATGAGATCCACAATCTCATCTTCCACTTCCTCCGGCATAGCCGAAGGCATATCTATCTTGTTGATGACCGGAATAATCTCCAGGTCATGCTCAATAGCCATATAGAGGTTAGAGATAGTCTGGGCCTGGACACCCTGGGTGGCATCCACAACCAAGAGCGCTCCCTCGCACGCTGCGATGGAACGAGAAACCTCGTATGAGAAATCGACGTGTCCCGGAGTATCAATGAGGTTGAGGATGTAAGTGTCTCCATCCTTTGCCTTGTATTCCATCTGGATGGCATGGCTCTTGATGGTGATACCACGCTCTCTCTCCAGGTCCATATCATCAAGCATCTGACCCTCAGTAATCTTGATGGTCTGAGTTTTCTCTAACAATCGGTCTGCCAAGGTACTTTTACCATGGTCAATATGTGCTATAATGCAGAAATTTCTTATCTTATTTATATTCTCCATACAATTTTTCTCTCTTTGGAGTGCAAAGATAGTATTTTTTTTCGTATCTTTGCAAAAAATTTATATAATAATGATGAAAAAAGTAATTTATAGCATATTTTTAGCTAGTTTGGTCGTATCTTGCACTGAAAGTCTGGAAGATAAGGCGGTTCGTGAGGCTAAGGAATACACAGAGAAATACTGCCCTACCCCATACGTAAATGACAGCAGAACAGACAGTGCTGTGTTTGACAAGAACACCCGCGTATTCTCTTATTACATGACTCTTCGCAACAAAGCGGACAACAAGAAGGCGATTGATGCCAACAAGGATAAGCTCCACAAACTTCAGAAAGAGGCATTGGACAACAACCCTGGCCTGAAGGTTTACAAGGATGCCCACTTCACCTTCCGCTTCGTTTATTATTCAGCTAAGAATCCGAAGGAGGTTCTGCTGGATGATGTCTTCAAGTATTAGAAAAGAGGGTGTGTCATGGATTGATGACACACCCTCTTTATTGTATTAATATCCCATTTCCTGCAAGGCTGTAGCCAGCTGGTCTGGACAGCTTGTAGGCTTGTTACCACAAGTGATACCCTTCAGTCGGGCGATGACTTCCTTTGCCTTCATACCCTGAATCAAGGCACAAACGCCCTTGGTGTTGCCATCACAACCGCCGATGAACTGGGCATCCTGCACTTTTCCATCCTCATCAACACTGATACAGATGTACTTAGAGCAGGTACCATGAGTCTGATAAGTTACTTTCTTCAACTTATCCTGATTTTCATTGTTCGAATTGATCATAATGTTTTCTCCTTATTTTAAAGCTTTTGCCCTTACAGGGCGCGTGGGGAAATAAACACAAAACCCAGGGCGATGCCCTGGGCTATGTGCTTCTGCCCTTTCAGGGCGTGCCGGTAAAAAGCAGCGCCCGAATTGGGCTACTCCTTTCAGGGCGTGCCGGTAAAAAGCAGCGCCCGAATTGGGCTACTCCTTTCAGGGCGTGCTCGTATGATTATTTAAATTCCGCCAAGCGCCCTGAAAGGGCAACCACTCCTAGCCCAGGGCAACACCCTGGGTTTAAACGGCAATGGCCCAAGCGCCCTGAAAGGGCAAAAGCTTTAAAACAAAACTAAAATATCATACGAAAATAATGCTTATTCAGCGATTGCCTCAGGCTTCATGTTGGTATAGACAGTCTGAACATCGTCAAACTCCTCCAACTTCTCAACCATCTTGTCGATAGTCTCGCGCTCCTCAGCAGTAACCTCCTTCAAATCGTTAGGAATGTAGGTGAACTCAGCACCAGTTACCTCGAAGCCCTCAGCCTCCAGGTGCTTCTGAATCTCGCCGAAGCTTGTAGGAGCACCGTAGATAGTGATTTCGTTGTTCTCCTCATCCTCATCGAACTCGTCCTCTACACCGTAGTCAATCAGGTCGAGAATCATCTCGTCCATATCCAGACCTTCCTTCTTCTTGAATGTAAACACAGCCTTGTGGTCGAAGAGGAAAGACAGAGAACCTGTTGTACCCAAGTTACCGCTGAACTTGTTGAAGATAGAACGAACGTCAGCCACTGTACGGGTTGTGTTATCTGTCAATGTATCAACGAACACAGCAACTCCGTGAGGGCCATATCCCTCGTATGTTACCTCCTTGTAATCGCTGGTATCCTTGCCACAAGCGTTCTTGATGGCACGAGCGATGTTATCCTTAGGCATGTTCTCACGCTTACAGTTAGCGATGATAGCACGCAATGTTGGGTTGTTCTCTGGCTCTGGACCGCCTGCCTTTACTGCAATAGCAATCTGCTTACCCAACTTAGTAAATGTCTTGGCCATGTGGCCCCATCTTTTCAGCTTTGTAGCTTTACGATATTCAAATGCTCTTCCCATTGGAATAAAATTTTAAATGTTTATCGTTTTTGTTTATAATATTATCTCAATTCTGCGTCAATCGCATTCTGCATTATCTCAGTTCTGCGTTGAGCTTACCTGTGAGGTTGGCAATGAGCTTCTTCATGATGGCATCAATCTGCTTGTCGTTCAATGTCTTCTCCTCATCCTGCAGGATGAAGTTTACTGCATAGCTCTTCTTGCCCTCAGGCAGGTTCTTACCCTCATATACGTCGAAGAGAACCACGCTCTTCAGGAGCTTCTTCTCTGTCTGATGGGCAATCTGCTCAATCTGTGCAAACTCCACGTTCTTGTCAACGAGCAGTGCAAGGTCGCGGCTCACAGATGGATACTTGCTGATATCTGTGTAAGTAAGGTTCACCTTCTTCACAGTCTTCACCAGGTTATCCCAGTGAACATCAGCATAGAATACATCCTGCTCGATGTCGAATGCCTTCTTCAGCTTGTTGCTCAGGATACCCATCTCTACCAATACCTTGCCGGCACGGGTCTCGTAGTTCACGCCCTTGGCAAAGATGTTGTTGTCGCTGTGCTTGATTACGAGGTTGTTCTGTGGCATACCCACACGGCGGAGGATATTCTCTACCACTGCCTTCAGCTCGTAGATGTTGCTCTGCTCATCTGCATGAGCCCAACTGCCCTCTACTCGCTTACCGGTGATGAAGAGTGACATGTGAGCCTCCTGGGAGTAAGCCTTGATAGGACTCTCCTCGCTCCACTTCTCCTTATTATATATATAGGTGTTACCCACCTCGAAGAACTTCAGGTTCTGGCTCTTGTGGTTGATGTTGCGGGCTACGCTCTCCAAACCGCCGAAGAGCATGGTCTGACGCATCACGCCGAGATCAGCACTCAATGGGTTCATCACCTTCACGGTAGTCTCATTAGGATACTTGTTCAGCTCCAGGTCTGTATAGTAGCTAGCCTTGCTCAGAGAGTTGTTGAGAATCTCCATGAAGCCCTCGCCTACCAACTGCTCTGCCACGAGATTCTGGCTGTGATAAGCCTTGTCCTCATCACCCTGAACAGTCAAAGAACTCTTCAGCTGAGTAGGAATCTCCACATTATTATATCCATAGATACGGAGGATATCCTCTACCACATCGCAAGGACGCTGAACATCCACGCGATAAGCAGGAACCAGGAGGTCGATGCCCTCAGCATCTTCCTTCACGATCTTCATCTCCAGAGATGTGGCGATGCTCTTGATAGTCTCAGCACCAATCTCCTTACCGATGAGGCGATGTGCATACTCATAGTTCAGGCGAACTGGGAAATTCTGCATTGGCTCTGGATATACATCCTTGATCTGCATGGAAATCTTGCCGCCAGCCAACTGCTTGCAGAGGATGGCAGCCTGCTTCAAAGCATAAATCTGACCGTTTGGATCTACGCCACGCTCAAAACGGTAGCTGGCATCTGTGCTCAAGCCATGACGGCGAGCGCTCTTGCGGATCCATGTCGGGTGGAAGTAAGCACTCTCCAGAACCACGCTCTTGGTGGTCTCGTAAGTACCGGAACCCTTACCGCCGAAGATACCTGCGATACACATAGGCTCCTCAGCATTGCAGATGCTCAGGTCGTGCTCGCCCAGGGTGTGCTCCTCGCCATCCAGGGTCACGAACTTGGTGCCCTCTGGCTGGGTGCGGACTACAATCTTATGACCGGTAACCATGTCGGCATCAAAGCAGTGCAATGGCTGACCGTATGCCATCATGATGTAGTTGGTGATATCCACGATATTGTTGATTGGTCTGAGGCCGATGATGTTCAGCTTATCCTGCAACCACTTAGGGCTTTCCTTCACCTCGCAGTCGGTGATGCTAACGCAGGCATAGCGCTTGCAAGCCTCGGTGTTCTCAATTTCTACATCGATAGGAAGGTTCTCGTTATCTACCACGAATTCATCGCAAGATGGGCGATGCAGGCTGGTCTCATAACCATTCTGCTTCAACCAGGCATAGAGGTCGCGTGCTACTCCCCAATGACCGAGTGCATCGGCACGGTTGGCAGTGATATCAATCTCGATGAGCCAGTCGCTCTCCAGGTGATAGTACTCAGCAGCAGGCTGACCCACTGGAGCATCCTCAGGGAGCACGATGATACCGTCGTGAGATGTACCCACGCCAATCTCATCCTCAGCACAGATCATACCCAAGCTCTCTACACCGCGGAGCTTGCTCTTCTTGATGGTAAAACTCTGGTCGCCGTCGTAGAGCACGCAGCCCAGGTCGGCAACGATTACCTTCTGACCGGCAGCTACGTTAGGCGCACCGCAGACAATCTGCTGTGGCTCGCCCTTGCCCAGGTCAACGGTTGTTACGTGGAGGTGATCGCTGTTAGGATGCGCCTCGCATGTCAACACTTTACCTACGTAAAGACCTTTCAGTCCACCCTTGATAGACTGTACTTCCTCCAAAGCGTCCACTTCGAGTCCGCAAGAGGTCAGCGCATCGGCAGTCTCCTGTGGTGTCAGGTCGAAATCGACGTATTCTTTAAGCCATTTGTATGAAACGTTCATTATAATGTTTTTTTATTATTTTCTCTTTATCAAGTGTTTGGGAACCTCCTCGTCATCACGCATTTGTGGCACAAGAGCCCTAAAACTTTGCAAAAATACAAAAAATAATGGAGATAAGCAAAAAACATCCGCCATTTTTGCACTATTTAATTATTAGCAGGACTTTCGCAAGTAAGTTCCACACGCCCTGAAAGGGCAGAAGCTCCTAGCCCAGGGCATCGCCCTGGGTATAATAGCAATCAGTAATACGCCCTGTAAGGGCAAAAGCTTTCAAATTCCAGGCGATATATAAAGCTTTTGCCCTTACAGGGCGACAAACTTGCGTTCGTAATTTCCCAGGGCGATGCCCTGGGCTAGGAGCTTCTGCCCTTTCAGGGCGTGTGGGGCATGAAAAATACTTATTCAAACAATTCGTATTATTCGAATACTTCGTCGATGGCATCTACCTGTTCGAAATCATCCTGCTCGCCACCGCTGCCCACATGATAGCATGGGTTGTAATCGGCAGGGATATCAAACTTCACCTCCGGACTGTAGCCCAGCGAGACATCGGCATAAACCTTCTTCATGAAGATAGCCCAGATAGGAAGAGACATGGTAGCACCCTGACCCATACTCATGGAATCGAAGTGGATATCGCGATCCTCACCGCCTACCCAGCAGCCACTTACCAGTTGCGGAGTAAAGCCGATAAACCATCCATCACTGTTGTTGTTGGTGGTACCCGTCTTGGCACCTATCTGTCCCTCCAGCTTATAACGGTAGCGCAGTCTTCCTGCCGTACCATTATCCACTACGCCCATCATCATGGTGAGCATCTTCATGGCATTGTCGGCACTGATCACCTCGTTCATTCGTGGCTGGAAGGTGGCGATGGTGTTACCCTCGTTATCCTCGATGCGGCTCACGAACATCGGAGCCGTACGGATACCATGGTTGGCAAAGGCTGTATAGGCGCTCACCATCTCGCTCACGCTCACCTCACACGGTCCGAGACACAAGCTCAGAGATGCGTGAATATCAGGGTTGTTGATACCATAGTCATGCAGCAGCTGGACAAACTGCGATGGGTTCAGCTTACTCATCAGATAGGCACTGATCCAGTTGTTACTCTGTGCCAATCCCCAGCTCAGCGGAACCATCTGTCCGTATCTCGAATGGTTGGCATTGCGCGGCGTCCATGGTCTGCCAGCCACCATATAGGTCTGCTGGCGGTTAGGTGCCAGATCGCAAGGCGAGAATCCGTTCTCCATCGCCAGACTGTAGAGGAACGGCTTGATGGTAGAACCCACCTGCCTTCTTCCCAAACTTACCATATCATACATGAAGTGGGTATAGTCCAATCCACCCACGTATGCCTTCACGGCACCCGTCTTAGGATCCATGCTCATGAATCCGCTGCGCAGGAAGGTCTTGTAATAGCGGATGGAATCGAGCGGACTCATCAGCGTATCGATGTCGCCATGATAGGTAAACACGGTCATCGGAATCTTCTTGCGGAAGGTATCGTGAATCTCTTCTGCCGAGCATCCCGCTTCCTTCATCTGTCGGTAGCGCTCACACTGGGTAACGCTGCGGTTCAGGATAGCCTTGATCTGCTTAGGGGTCAGCTTGTCACTGTATGGCGAACTTGGCTTGCGGGAAACCTCCTTGCTGAAGGCTGGCTGCAGATAGCGTGCCACGTGCTGATATACAGCCTCTTCGGCATATCGCTGCATACGGCTGTCCACGGTGGTAAACACCTTCAATCCATCACTATATACATTATATGGAGAACCATCCTTCTTGAAGTTCTTGTTGCACCATCCATACAGAGGATCTGTATTCCAGAGGATGGAATCGGTAACAAACTGAGCATAGTTCCACGATGCATAATCCTTTCTTTCCGGACGGGTAGCCATCAGATACTTGCGCAGATATTCACGCAGGTAGGTAGCCGAACCATCCTTATGGTCGGTACGGTGGAAGTTGAGCGTAAGCGGTTCTGCCGAATACTGGCTGTATTCAGCATGATCCAGATAGCCCGCCTTCTCCATCTGCGAGAGCACCACGTTTCTTCTGTCGCGGGCACGCTCCGGATAGCGCACTGGGTTGAAGAGCGAAGGGTTCTTGCAGAGACCGATGAGCGTAGCCGCCTCGGTGAGGGTAAGATCCTTCGGTTCCTTATTAAAATAGGTATTCGCCGCCGTCTTGATACCCACGGCATTGTGCAGGAAGTCGAAGTAGTTGAGATAGAGTGCCAGGATTTCCTGCTTGGTATAGTATCGTTCCAGCTTGATGGCGATGACCCACTCTATCGGTTTCTGCAGCAGTCGCTCCAGGGTACTCGATGCCTTTTCGGAATAGAGCTGCTTGGCAAGCTGCTGGGTGATGGTAGATCCACCTCCGGCATTGGTCTGCCCCAGGAGTCCACGCTTCACGATGGCACGACCGAGCGCACGGAAGTCGATGCCCGAATGCTCATAGAATCGTTCATCCTCCGTGGCAACCAGTGCCTTTATTAAATAAGGTGACATCTTCTTATAAGGTATCACGATACGGTTCTCCTTGTTCAGGTTCCATGTACCCAGCACCTTTCCATCAGACGAATACACCTGGGTGGCGAATCTGCTGATAGGATTCTGCAGATCCTCAATGTCTGGCATGTAACCGATCCATCCGTTCCAGATGGCAAAGAAGGCGAGCATAGCCGACACGATAAAGGTGGCAAAAATGCCCCATAATGTATAGATAAAATGTTTTCTCATCTCTATTTCTTCATTTATTTTGTGCAAAATTACTAAAAAGTTTCGAATTCTCGCACATAAATCAGAAATTATATGTAACTTTGGGGGCGATTTCAGAACATTCAATCAAAATTCGTATGGAAAAACATAATTTTGTGACGATTGCCGACCTCTCGAAGGAGAAAATCATGTACCTCCTCGAAATGGCGCAAGAGTTTGAAAAGCATCCCAACAGGGAGTTGTTGAAGGGAAAGGTCGTAGCGACCCTTTTCTTCGAACCATCTACTCGTACCCAACTCAGTTTCCAGACAGCTGCCAATCGCCTTGGCGCACGTGTCATCGGCTTCTCTGATGCCAAGACATCCAGCACTACCAAGGGCGAAACGCTGAAGGACACCATTCTGATGGTGAGCAACTACGCCGACGTCATCACCATGCGCCACTTCATCGAGGGCGCAGCTCAGTATGCCAGCGAGGTAGCTCCAGTGCCTATCGTCAATGCCGGTGATGGTGCCCACATGCATCCATCTCAGTGCTTGCTCGACCTCTACTCTATCTTCAAGACCCAGGGAACCCTGGAGAACTTGAACATTTATCTTGTGGGTGACCTCAAGTATGGCCGCACCGTTCACTCACTTATCACCGCTATGCGCCACTTCAACCCTACCTTCCACTTCATCGCACCTAAGGAGCTTGCCATGCCAGAGGAGTACAAACTCTACTGCAAGGAGCACAACATCAAGTACGTGGAGCACGAGGATTTCAACGAGGATGTGATTGCCGACGCCGATATTCTCTATATGACCCGTGTACAGAAGGAGCGTTTCAGCGACCTGATGGAGTACGAGCGTGTGAAGAACGTGTATATCCTGAAGCGAGACATGCTCTGCAAGGCGAAGGAGAACATGAAGATCATGCACCCACTGCCACGTGTCAACGAGATTGCATACGATGTAGATGATGATCCACATGCATACTACATCCAGCAGGCTCAGAATGGTCTCTATGCACGTGAGGCTATCTTCTGCCACTGCCTCGGAATCACACTGGAGGATGTGAAGAACGACAAGACTATTATTGAATAGTGTTTAGTGATTATTTATTAGTGATTAATTATGGGAAACAATAAAAGTCAATTAGTGGTTGCGGCTATCGAGAACGGTACCGTAATCGACCATATACCAGCCGAGAAAACCTATCAGGTAGTCAACCTGCTCCAGTTGGAGAAGATGGACACTCCTGTTACCATCGGCTACAACTTGCCTTCCAAGAAGATCGGCAAGAAGGGCATCATCAAGGTTGCCAACAAGTACTTTACCGATGAGGAAATCAACCGCCTCTCTGTGGTGGCTCCTAACATCGGACTGAGTATCATCAAGGACTACGAGATCGTAGAGAAGAAGACCGTAGAGACTCCAGATACACTCAGGGGCATCGTGAAGTGCAACAACCCTAAGTGCATCACCAACAACGAGCCTATGCAGACCCTCTTCCACACCGTAGATAAGGTACTCGGTATCGTACGCTGCCATTACTGCGACAAGGAGCAGCAACTGGGCAAAGTGGAGCTTTGTAAGTAGCATCAATCACATAAAATAAATAAGAATGGTTAAAGATCAAGAGATTTTCGACTTAATCGAAAGAGAACATCAGCGTCAGCTGAAAGGTATGGAGCTGATTGCTTCTGAGAATTTCGTGAGTGACGAGGTGATGAACGCTATGGGTTCTTACCTTACCAACAAGTATGCAGAGGGTCTTCCTGGCAAGCGCTACTATGGTGGATGCCAGGTGGTGGATATCGTAGAGAACCTTGCCATCGAACGCGTGAAGAAAGTCTTTGGTGCTGAGTATGCCAACGTGCAGCCTCACTCTGGTGCTCAGGCTAACGCTGCTGTATTGCTCGCCGTACTGAAACCAGGTGATACTTTTATGGGATTGAACCTCGATCACGGCGGTCACCTTTCTCATGGCAGCCACGTCAATACTTCTGGCATTCTCTACAATCCTATCGGCTACAACCTGAACAAGGAGACGGGTCGTGTGGATTACGACGAGATGGAGAAGCTGGCTCTGGAGCACAAGCCTAAGCTGATTATCGGTGGCGGTAGTGCTTACAGCCGTGAGTGGGATTATGCCCGCATGCGCAAGATTGCGGATGAGGTGGGTGCCCTCCTGATGATTGATATGGCTCACCCTGCAGGTCTGATTGCAGCCGGTCTGCTCGACAACCCATTGAAGTATGCCCACATCGTTACTTCTACTACCCACAAGACTCTCCGTGGTCCTCGTGGCGGTATCATTCTGATGGGTAAGGATTTTGACAATCCATGGGGATTGACTACCAAGAAGGGCGAGGTTAAGAAGATGAGCATGCTCTTGAATTCTGCCGTATTCCCTGGTCAGCAGGGCGGTCCGCTGGAGCACGTCATCGCAGCCAAGGCTGTTGCCTTCAATGAGAACCTGCAGCCATCTTGGAAGGATTATGCCATGCAGGTGAAGAAGAACGCAGCCGTTCTTGCTGACGATCTGATGGGTCGTGGCTTCGGCATCGTAAGCGGTGGTACAGACAACCACTCTATGCTCGTTGACCTCCGAAGTAAATATCCAGTCCTCACAGGTAAAGTAGCTGAGAATGCGCTTGTTGCAGCAGACATCACAGTAAACAAGAACATGGTTCCATTCGACAGTCGTTCTGCCTTCCAGACATCAGGTATCCGCCTGGGTACAGCTGCCATGACAACCCGTGGCGCCAAGGAGGATATGATGCATCTCATCGCAGAGCTCATCGAGGAAGTATTGAATTCACCAGAGGATGAGAAGGTCATCGCCCGCGTTCGCGAGAAGGTAAACGAGACCATGAAGGATTATCCTCTCTTCGCTTACTAAGCAAAGAAAAATTCAATTCGATATATATTTACAAAAAAGACTGCGGGTATTATGTTCGCAGTCTTTTTTATCATATTTTATTTTTTACTGAAGTTTCGCATGTGGTTAAAGTACGGGCTGAAGGCCCAAAAGCTCCTAGCCCAGGGCATCGCCCTGGGTATAATGGCAATCAGCAAGGCGCCCTGTAAGGGCAAAAGCTTTGTATATTGCCAGGTATTTGAAAGCTTTTGCCCTTACAGGGCGACAGGTTTGCGTCCATAAACACCCAGGGCGATGCCCTGGGCTAGGAGCTTCTGCCCTTTCAGGGCGTGTAGGGCTTACTTGCGAAACTTGAGTTTTCAGTTTCAAATCATATTTTAAACATCATCATCAAAAACAAGAAAACATTGTCATGAGAAAATTAAAAAGCCTCCTGCTGATGGCATTGGCATTGCTTCCAGCAAGCAAGACTCTTGCACAGACCAATGCACAGATTCTTTATGATTTCGGTAACGACCGTAAGTATGTAACCCTGACCTTGGAGATGTTCAAGCAGGACAAATGGGGAAGCACCTACTTCTTCGTTGACCACGATTTCAACTACGATAAGATGGACCCTAACAGTCCAAACGTAGCACAGGGCGGCACCTATACCGAGATTTCACGTGCCTTGAACTTCTGGCAGAACAGCAGCATGAAGAACTGGAGCCTGCACGTAGAGTACAATGGCGGTATCACCAAGAACTACCCTATCAACAATGCCTGGCTCTTCGGTGTGGAGTATCTGATTCACGATGCTACCTACAAGAACACCCTGAATCTGGACGTTCTCTACAAGACCATCCGCAAGACCGACCAGAATGTTCCAATGCAGTTGACTGCCGTATGGACCTGCAACGACCTTTTCGGAGTAAAGGGACTGAAGTTTGACGGCTTCGCTGATTTCTGGTGGGAAACCCACGGAACCGTAGATGGCGACGGCAAGGCTAAGACCCGCCACACGGTATTCATCACCGAGCCACAGCTCTGGTACAATGTAGGCCAGCACTTCGGCTGCGAGAACCTGAGCCTGGGTGGTGAGGTAGAGATTACCAATAACTTCGGCAGCACCGATGGAGCAAAGGTTCGCCCTTGCCTGGGTGTGAAGTGGGACTTCTAAGGACTGCTTCTTGACAATTCTGCAGATTTTTGTGCAAGCTAGAGATGCTTAGTATTAATTATATATATTAAAAAGAAAATATATAAAAGAAAAATATAATATGTTAAGCATCTCCAGCATGCATTTTTTGTTTTTGAAAGTCAGATTATCTGCCAACCTTCAGACCTCCATCAGAGATGCTTCCAACGCCATCCTTATGACGGGTATATTTGCCGGCAACACCGCTCAGATGCACGCCGCCAACACCATCCAGATCAACATTTAGAACCTGGCAGTCAACCTTGGCGCTTACCTTACCCACGCCATCATTGTTGATCTTCAGATTTCCGCCCTTGAAGAAATCGAGCGTAACGGAGCCTACACCCTCGTTATCCACCTTCAGGTCGCCCATCGCCACGTTGCCAACCTTTACGGAGCCTACGCCTTCGTTGTCAATCTTCATCACATCGCCCTTGGCATGCTCGATGCTGACGGACCCTACACCCTCGTTGGTAACATCCAGTCTATTGGCAAGAATCTTATTGATGCAGACAGAGCCTACGCCCTCGTTATCGATTTCCAGTCGGTCACTGTTGATAGACTTAGCATAGAAAGCCCCTACCCCTTCCTGAGTAATCTTCACCAGATCAGGACTGGTGATATAAATCTTCAATCTATATTTTTCCGAGCTGCACATAGTAGGCACCTTGAGTCTTCCAGTGAGACCGATCTTCACCTCGCCGTCACGATAAACCACCTTGATTTTCTCCTTGAGTTTCTGAGCGAACTCAGCATCCTTGATGGCGGAGTAATCCAGTCGAACGCTGCATTCATCGCCATCGTTCTGTGTATAATAGACACTGGCAACCACATCCACGTCGATAGCCTTGAAAGGCTTCTCTCTCAAATCATTCTGCGTAAACTCCAGGTTCCCCTTCATTTCAGAAGTGGTGGTAGAACCCATACTGCAGGAACAGATGCCCATAGAGGCAAGAAACAAAGTTGCCGAAGCAACCCAAATACTCATTGTTTTCATACTCTTTCGATTTTAAATTTTCTATATTCTGATGCTTAGACGCAAAAGAAACCCGAAAGGTTGCAAAAAAGCCCAAAAAGATTGCAAAAAGAGCCACAATTGCCTTACAATAGAGCCTCAATTGTCTTACAATAGAGCCTTACTTACCATCCAATTAAGCCCCAATTAAGCGTTACGTTAGGCTTAATTGAAAGTTACGTTAGGCTCTTTTGGACAGCAAGTAAGGCTTAATTCATCGTCAAGTAAGGCATAAGCCAACGTCGCATACTTTTGAAACATATATGATACCATAAGAAACATGCCTGGATTTTAGGCTTTTTCACAACTCCATTATCGCTAACAAAAGGTAACTCCATAGCACTCAATACAAAAGTCTATAATGCCTTCTGCAATATAGATTCGGCATGAGCCACACGATCTCTGCCAGGAGGTTCTATGCCATCTAGCGGATAAGGGATTCCCAGCTTCTCATATTTGTAGATGCCCATCGTATGATAAGGCAATACATCTATGCGCTGGATATTGCTGAGCGTAGAGAGGAAGTCTCTCAACTCTTCCAGGTATTCATCCTTGTCAGTAATACCTGGAATAAGGACGTGACGAATCCATACCGGCTTGTGAATCTCGCTGAGATAGCGGGCACAATCGAGTATATTCTTATTGCTATGAAGCGTCAACTTGCGATGCTCTTCATCATTGATATGCTTGATATCCAGAAGAACCGTATCGGTAACGGCCATCAGACGCTCAAATTTCTCAAAAATCTTTCCATCTCTTCTGAAAGGCTGGGCTGATGTATCGAGACAGGTATTGATGCCACGCTGATGGGCTTTCTCGAAGAGTTCGATGAGAAAGTCTATCTGCATCAGGGCTTCTCCACCGCTCACGGTAATACCGCCCTTGTCTCCCCAATAACTCTTGAATCGCTCTGCCTTGTCCAGAAGGTCATCAGCAGTCCATTCCTCTCCCACTCCCGTCTTCCACGAATCCGGGTTGTGGCAGAACTGGCAGCGCATAGGACAACCTTGCAGGAAAATCAAAAATCGGATGCCTGGTCCATCTACAGAACCAAAGCTCTCTATACTGTGAACAAAACCTTTATGCATAACAATTAAGCTAAAAATGCCCGCTAAATATCCTCGGAAAGAAAATCTAGCGGGCAATATTTATTCTTCTAATTGATTAGAGTCTCTCGTGAGCCTGACGAGCGATTACGTCGAGCTGCTGCTCGCGTGTCAAGTCGATGAACTTAACTGCGTAACCACTTACACGGATGGTGAAGTTCTGGTACTCTTCCTTCTCTGGGTGCTCCATCGCATCCTTGAGCTTGTCGATACCGAATACATTCACGTTCAGGTGGTGAGAACCCTGGTTGAAGTAACCATCCAATACACCTACCAATGTCTGGGCACGCTCCTCGTCGTTGTGTCCGAGAGCACCTGGACTGATGGTCTGAGTATTAGAGATACCATCGAGGGCATACTCGTATGGCAACTTAGCTACTGAGTTCAATGAAGCCAAAAGACCGTTCTTCTCTGCACCGTAAGATGGGTTGGCACCTGGAGCCAAAGGAGCACCGGCTGGACGACCATCAGGCATGTTGCTGGTGAACTTACCATATACTACATTTGATGTGATAGTCAGGATAGATGTAGTTGGCTCAGAATTGCGGTATGTGTGGTGCTTCTTGATCATGTTCATGAAGGTCTTGAGCAACCATACTGCAATCTCATCAGCACGCTCATCATCGTTACCGTAACGTGGGAAGTCACCCTCGGTCTTGAAGCTGAGAGGGAAACCAGTCTCATCACGGACGATGTTTACCTTGGCATACTTGATAGCTGAGATAGAGTCAACCACGTGGCTGAAACCTGCGATACCTGTAGCGAAAGTACGACGAACATCTGTGTCGATGAGCGCCAACTCTGCTGCCTCGTAGAAGTACTTATCGTGCATGTAGTGGATGAGGTTCAATGTCTTCACATAAACGCCAGCCAACCAGTCCATCATATCCATAAAACGTGGCATGAACTCATCGTATGTCAATACATCACCCTCAACGGCGCGATACTTAGGACCGCACTGCTCGCGTGTCTTTGAGTCAACACCGCCAGAAACAGCGTATGTCAAGCACTTAGCCAAGTTGGCACGGGCACCGAAGAACTGCATCTCCTTACCTGTCTGTGTAGCTGATACACAGCAGCAGATGCTATAGTCGTCACCCCAAACTGGGCGCATTACATCGTCGTTCTCATACTGGATAGAGCTTGTCTTGACTGAGATGAGAGAAGCATAGTGCTTGAATGCCTTAGGCAAGCGAGAGCTATAGAGTACTGTCAAGTTTGGCTCTGGTGAAGGACCCATGTTCTCCAATGTGTGGAGGAAACGGAAGTCGTTCTTGGTAACCATTGAGCGGCCATCCTGACCCATACCACCTACTTCGAGAGTAGCCCATACTGGGTCACCTGTAAAGAGCTCATTGTATGAAGGGATACGGGCGAACTTCACCATACGGAACTTCATAACCAAGTGGTCGATGAGCTCCTGAGCCTCATCCTCGGTAAGAGTACCCTCGTTCAAGTCGCGCTGGATATAAATATCGAGGAATGTAGAGATACGACCTACAGACATCGCAGCACCATTCTGAGTCTTCACTGCTCCGAGGTAACCGAAGTACAACCACTGAACAGCCTCGCGAGCGTTCTTAGCTGGCTGGCTGATATCGTAGCCATACAACTGAGCCATCTCCTTCAAGCCCTTGAGAGCCTTGATCTGCATAGAGACCTCTTCACGAAGACGGATTACATCGTCAATCATCTCACGGTCACCCATGTTAGCGAGGTCGTTCTGCTTCTCCTTAATAAGGAAATCTATACCATAGAGAGCTACACGGCGGTAGTCACCTACGATACGTCCACGACCGTATGTATCAGGCAGACCAGTGAGGATATGGTTATGGCGCACGAGTTTCATCTCTGGAGTGTAAGCATCAAACACGCCGTCGTTGTGAGTTTTGCAATACTTGTGGAAAATCTCATGAAGCTTCTCTGATGGCTGGTAGCCGTATGTAGTACAAGCCTGCTCTGCCATCTTGATACCGCCGTAAGGCATGAAGGCACGCTTCAAAGGCTTATCGGTCTGCAGACCAACTACCTTCTCCAACTCCTTAGTACCCTCGCCAATATAGGCAGCACCGTAAGCTGTCAATCCAGAAACCACCTCGGTCTCCATATCAAGCACACCACCCTTGGCACGCTCCTCTTTCTGGAGTTCCTTCAACATACCCCAAAGGGTGTTGGTAGCCTGAGTAGGTTCTGCCAGGAACGACTCATCGCCGTCGTAGCTAGTGTAGTTGTTCTGAACGAAGTCACGAAGATTCACTTCACTCTGCCACTGGTTTCCCTTGAAACCTCTCCATTCTGTTTTCATCATTTTCGTTTATCCTTTATTTTATAAGTTAATAAATATATATATAATTGTACACACTGTCATTCTTCTAAACGAGTCAATTTCCACCTTATTATATATAGGCAATTTCCACCTTTATTATATATAGGCAAATTCCACCTTATTATATATAGTGGGGATAAAAAAAGCCCGAACACGTTTGTGCCCGGGTTTTTATACACCTTGTCCGCAAGGTGTCTGTACGTTGATGTTACCGATGAGTCCATTCCCACCAGCATTATCTTTCTTGGCCTGATAGCCTATATTTATCGTCTTTGACTTGATCATTCCTGTTACAATTTGATTTCGAGTGCAAAGATACGATATTAAAACGAGAAAAGAGAAGAAAACCCAAAGATTTTCTTCCCTTTCTCTTAAAATCCCTATTATTGAGTATTCAACCAGCGCAAATCAAGATATTTGTGCCATACCAATATTACATATTCTGCAATTTCTTGAGATATTCAGAAGAAAACAAGCCCAGCGCAACGATATCGCTATCACTTCTGCCGATGGATTCATGCAAAAATTCATCGTTCGCCCGGGTCCATACGTTTGTGCAGAATGGGAAATGGAATGACTTTTTGTTTTTTTATACATTGATATGCCATTATGTGAATACTTTTGCGTATCTTTGCAGCAAAATACAAATACATTTTTTATGTTGACAGATATTGAAATAGCTAAATCAGTAAAATTGCGCCCCATCAATGAGGTTGCAGCTGAACTTGGAATCCATGAAGACCAAGTAGAGAACTACGGCCGTTACATCGCTAAGATTACTACGGACAAGATCGACACCAACAAGTTTAAAAACCATCATCTCATCCTCGTCACTGCTATCAGCCCTACCAAGGCAGGCAATGGCAAGACCACCGTATCTGTAGGTCTCGCCCTCGGTATGCAGAAGATTGGCAAGAAGGCTGTCGTTGCCCTGCGTGAACCATCTCTCGGACCTTGCTTCGGTATGAAGGGTGGTGCTGCCGGCGGCGGTTATGCCCAGGTATTGCCTATGGATAAGATCAATCTTCACTTCACTGGCGACTTCCACGCTATCACAGAGGCAAACAACATGATTGCTGCCCTGCTCGATAACTACCGTTTCCAGCACGAAGCTGAAGGCTTCAAGCTCAAGAAGATTCTCTGGCGCCGCGTGATGGATGTGAATGACCGTGGTCTCCGCCGCATCATCACCGGTATCGGTGATAAGAACGGTATCGAGACAGAGGCAGGATTCGATATCACTCCAGCTTCAGAGATCATGGCTATTATGTGTTTTGCAACAAGTGTTGACGACCTCCGCCGTCGCATCGACAATATTCTCCTGGGTATCACTGAGGATGACAAGCCATTCACCGTCAAGGATATGGGGGTAGGTGGCAGTATCGTTGCCCTCCTCCTCGATGCCCTGAAGCCAAACCTGGTTCAGACCACAGAGGGTACTCCTGCTTTCGTTCACTGCGGTCCTTTTGCCAACATCGCTCATGGCTGTAACTCTGTGATGGCTACAGCAGCAGCTCTCGAATATGGCGACTATGCCATCACTGAGGCTGGATTCGGTGCTGATCTCGGCGCAGAGAAGTTCTACAACATCAAGTGCCGCAAGACTGGTTTGCAGCCAGACCTTACTGTTCTCGTCGTTACTCTCCAGGCATTGAAGATGCATGGTGGCGTAGCTCAGGAAGACATCAAGAAGCCAAACGTAGCTGGTATGGAAGCTGGCTATTGGAACCTCGACAAGCATGTGAAGAATCTCCAGAGCTTTGGTCAGACTGTAGTCATCGCCTTCAATAAGTTTGCTACAGATACCGATGAGGAAATCGAGGTATTGCGCAAGCACTGCGAGGAGATGGGCTGCGAATTCGCTGTCAACAGTGCCTTCGCCGAAGGTGGCAAGGGTGCAATGGAGTTGGCAGAGCTCGTTGTGAAGACCATTGATGAGCATCCATCTGCTCCTCTCTACTTCACTTACGATGACGATGAGCCTGTAGAGAAGAAGATTGAGGATGTTGCCTTCAACCTCTATGGTGCCGGCAGCGTAACCTTGAGCGATTCTGCCAAGTCTATGATTGAGGAAATCAAGAAGTTGGGTGCCGAGAAGTTCCCTATCTGTATCGCCAAGACTCAGTATAGCTTCTCTACCGATGCCAAGGCATACGGTCCTACAGAAGGCTTCGAGCTCCACGTTCGCGACATCACCGTGAATATGGGTGCCGAGATGATCGTAGTCATCGCTGGTCCTATCATGCGTATGCCAGGTTTGCCAAAGAGCCCACAGGCTGAGCGCATCGATGTGGTTAATGGTGAGATTACAGGTCTTTCATAAATACGATAAAAGGCTGCTTCCCGAAGCGGGAAGCAGCCTTTTTTAATCTTATCTCATACTGAATTCACAACCGCAATATAGCTGATTATAGAATTCATTCTGTTTCAGCAATTCTCCTCGGCGGTTCTGCAAACCACCCTTTCTCCAGTTCATATCCCACCACTCTACATCCGGGCATCCTTTTACCGCAATATGTCCTGCGGCATCTATCTGCTTGATGTTCTTCCATCTCGATGAAGCCAGCGTGGTGGTAAGCAGATGGAATCCATGTTCCTGGGCATACCTGGCAGCATGAGTCAGACGATATTGGAAACACACCGAGCAGCGGCTTCCCCGCTCCGGTTCCTTCTCCAATCCCCTGATGGTAGCCAGCCACTCCTCATGGTCGTACTCATCCTCAACATAGGGTACCTGCTGCGCCTCCAGGAATCTCATCAGCTCGTGTTTGCGGATATCGAACTCCTGCTGCGGATAGATATTGCTGTTGCTGAAATACACGGTTGGCTTCATGCCATTGCGAAGCATACACTCTACGATTGCCGATGAACAGGGTGCACAACAGGCATGCAGCAACACCGACATTCCTTCAGCCTTGCTTCCATCCGGGAGAGTAAGTTTCACGAATTTATATTGTTCTTCTACGGGAATCTTCATTTTACTTTGAACTTTAAACTTTGAACTTTATGATGAGTATTCTTGGCGAATACCTTGCTTATTTCTAATGATAAAGTGAGCGGAAAAAGCGGGATTTCGCTTTTGGGCAAAAAAAACAAATGGAGTACAGTCTCTCGACACCCCCCATTTGCCCAAATATATGCGAAAACTGATGCAAAGATACGATTAATTTTTGAGTTACCAAATTTTTAAGCGATAATTTTTCATCAAAATGAATAAATATCGATTTTTTAACCAAAACTTAACAGTTTACACCAGTAAATTAACGTTTTTATCCAATTCTTCGGGAACTGTGAGATGTCTGACTACCAGCCTGTTTTCTACCCCAGATCACGCTTCAGGGTGATGACCGTCATCTCCGGCCAGGCACCCAGTCGGAATGGGAATGATCCGCCCAATCCGGCAGAAACATAGAGCAGCTGCTTGCCCAGCCAGTATTCTCCACCCCACTCCTTGAAAGCCATGTGGGCAGGAGTGAAGTTACCTATCTTCAACTGTCCGGCATGGGTATGTCCCGCCAGGGTCAGATGAACTCCGGTCTTCTGTACTTCCCTTCTCCAATGGTGCGGATCGTGGGTAAGTACTATCTTGAAAGCATCCTTCGCCACTCCCTTCATCGCCTTCTTCAGGTTACTGCGATTGGTAAATGGAGGCTGTCCGGCATTCTCCACACCGATGATTTCTATCGAAGCCATACCGTGCGATACCGTAAAATGCTCGTTCATCAACTGATGCCATCCCATCGCATTCTGCAACTGGAAGAGGAGCCGGCGGTTCTTTCTCAAGGCACTCAGACTGTGGTTGGTATTATATTCGCAGTAATCGTGGTTACCCCAAACCGAGAAGATACCATCAGGAGCATGCAGCTTCTTCAGATCTTCCACATAAGGTTCCACCTCATCGGCAGCATTGTTCACCAGGTCGCCGGTAAAGAGCATCATCTCCACCCCTTCGGCATTGGCTCTTTCCACCACCTTTCTCACGAAGTCGGCACCCTTCGGAAAGGTACCGAGATGCAGATCCGTGAAATGCAGAATCTTATAGCCATCGAAGTAAGGAGGCAGATCGGCAGAAGAATAAGTCACATATTTCACCTCCAGTCGCTTCCATCCCTCCACGAATCCATAGAGGAACCATCCCATCACCGCCAGGGCAGGCAGGATGGCGAAGAACCAAGGCATGAAGAATTCGAAGAGGATGAATACCACCTTCGGCATCACAGAGAAAAGGATGAGAGAGAAAAGCACTCTCACCGATGTGCGATGAAACTTGCCCAACTGCAGTCCCACCTCAGCCAGGATGATGAGCAGAGAGGGAATCCACCAGAGGATGGCTAGCGGCAGAGGCCACTCCCCCACTCCGATATGCCACAGCCAGGCATCGGGCACCAGTGTCATAGCTCCGATGCCAACTATATACATAAGTGATCTGAAAAACTTCTTGATAACCTTATTCATCTACCTATTTCTATTTAGCTATTCGCTGCATTCCCTGTCAGGGCGCAACATCTTTCTGCAAAGGTAGTGTAAATTGAAGACACTACAAAATAAATGGGAATCTCAAAAATACATTTAACTTTCTTTTGCCAAATCAGAAGCAAGATTTCGCATCTTCGGGCATTTTATAGACAGAAAGATTTAAAAAGGAAAAGTTATGAGAAAGATCAATTTCAAGAAAATCGGGCTCGCAGTAGCCCTGCTGATGTCAGCATTCACCTTCCAGTCGTGTGATTCTGATGATGATACCAACTGGGATCAGGTTTTACCTAATGCCCTAGTAACAGTCAAGCAGAATGCAGATGCCTGCTATCTGCAATTGGATGACAACACCACATTGCTCGCCAAAAACCTCAAGACTTCAGTCTTTGATGGCAAGGAGGTGAGAGCACTCGTCAACTATACAGCTACCGATGAGAAGAGCGACAAGTATTCTCAGGTAGTACACGTCAACTGGATTGACAGCATTCTCACCAAGAAGCCAGCACCTTATCTCTCTACTCCGGCAGAGAACGATGCGAAGTATGGCAATGATGAGGTAGATATCGTTCGCGATTGGGTAACAGTAGCAGAGGATGGTTATCTCACTCTCCGTTTCCGTGCTCTCTGGGGCGGTCAGAAGCCACACATCATCAACCTTCTCACCGGTGTGAACCCAGAGAATCCATACGAGGTAGAGCTTCGTCACAATCAGAATGGTGATGCCAAGTATCGTGTAGGCGATGCCCTGGTAGCCTTCAACCTCAACGATGCCCTGCCAGATACCAATGGCAAGACTGTGAAGCTCACCATCCGCTGGAAGTCTAGCACTGGTGACAAGAAGGTGGATTTCAACTACTGTTCGCGCAAGGCAATCAGCAATGCCAAGCAGTTGGACGGCTACAGCCAGACAGGTAAGGCTATAAAGTAAAAGATTGATAAAGTAAAACGCCTATCCCCTGATGCTTCTCTTCAGAGAATCCATCAGGGGATTTTCTATCAGTTTTTGCATTATCTCAACATACTCTTCAATAATTTCATTAGAGCCCCCCATTCGATACAAAAATAATTTTTTCTCACGAAACCACAAAAGAAATCCCCCAAAAACTTGCATAAAAGAGAAATATTGCTTATTTTTGCATTATCTTTGTAGGAATTAAGAGGAAAGTACGAAAAAATGGAAAAAAACAACAGAATACAATTACCCCTAGAAGAAATCAAGCTCGCTTTTGCTGCATCATGCGTTGAGGGAGCCGCTAGAAAGCTCGGGGTGCCATATATTGAAATATACGACAGAATGAAAAAGGTTGATTTAATCAACAAGTTCATTCTGCCCCATTATGATACACTCCATACCGAAAGTAGAGAGTATCTTATAGAAGATGTCATAGAGTGTCTAACTAATTGGGAGAAGAAAAACTGATGAAAGTAACAGTCTATCATGGAGCCACAGAAATTATAGAAGCTCCACTTTATCATGTAGGAAGACCAAGGTTAGACTTTGGTCAAGGTTTCTACGTAACTGATTTAAAGGAACAGGCTATAAAATGGGCTAAAACCATTGCAGATAAAAGAGCAGCAGAACCCCTACTCAATATCTATTCCTTGGATAGGGATGCAATTCTCGCCGAGGCTCGCTGCAAGATATTCACCGCATACGATAAAGACTGGCTAGACTTTATCGTAGCCAACAGACGAGGAAAAAATCTAGCCAAAGATTACGACTATGTGGAAGGTGGCATAGCAAACGACAGAGTGATTGATACC
Source organism: Prevotella sp. AM23-5 (assembly GCF_003473645.1). Lineage (NCBI taxonomy): Bacteria > Pseudomonadati > Bacteroidota > Bacteroidia > Bacteroidales > Prevotellaceae > Prevotella > Prevotella sp. AM23-5. The sequence continues at coordinate 78,816 of NZ_QUCG01000006.1, forward strand.
GTAAACCTATATATGACCGGCTTTTACGATACAGAATCAGCTCTACAGCAGTTAACTTTTCATAAGCCCAACAATCAGATTTGTTTACTCAATCAAGATCTCATCAATAAATACTTAATCTATAATGGTACAGAAAAAATATAACCAGATAAATACCAAGACTCCTGAGATTCAAGAAATGATTCTCAGCTATCAGATAGGTGGCGTTGCTTACGAATTATCAAAACGCCTGAAAATATCTCCAGCCATGGCTCTTGATCTTTTCTATCGCAGCAAGACCTGTGCCCAGCTCCACGATAAGCGCACCGGCTTGTATCTTATGAGCAATGGATACATCGCCGACGATTTCATTTACGAGAAACAGAGAGGGTATTAATCACGATGCCTTGGGTCCGGCTCCGCCGCCATTGCCGGCTTTTCTTCCGGCAACTCATATCTCCTGATATGATGATCTTCCAGGAAGATATGGTTCAGCGTAAAGGCCAGCGACTCCAGAGTCTTCTCCCTGACAGCCGGTTTCAGCTCGCATTCCCAGATGACGATGGTATGCCATCCCATTTCTGCCAACCGATGCAGCACCTCATGGTCCCTCTCCCGGTTCCTCCTGATCTTATCCTGCCAGAACTGGGTATTCGATTTCGGCACCACATAATACTTGCATCCCTCATGTCCATGCCAGAAGCATCCATTCACCAGAATGCAGGTACGATACTTCCTCAGCACAATATCCGGTTTTCCCGGCAACCGTGGATGATTGAGCCGATACCTGAATCCCCTAGCCCACAGGAACTTCCTGACAAGAATCTCTGGTTTGGTATCCTTGCCTCTGATTGCCGCCATATTGTTGTGGCGCTGCTCTATGGTCATTTTATCTGGCATACGCTTTATTTATTAAGACATCTTTTTCTAATCTAATCACACCATTCGATGCAAAATTAATCTTTTCTCATGAAACCACAAAAGAAAAAGCCAAAAAACTTGCATAAAAGTAAGCCATCGGCTAACCCCAGTCAGACTCGTGGAAAACATCACAATGCAAAGATACAACATTCAGAATCCGCCATTCACGGTTTCTCACGTTTACTCACGGATTTTCACGTCTTTTTCTGAAGAAGAGACTTACTTACGGCCCGTAAGAGACTTGCTCAGGATGCCTAAGTGACTTATTTACGAAGCATAAGTGACTTACTTACGACCCGTAAGAGACTTGCTTAGGATGCCTAAGTGACTTATTTAGGATGCAGGAATGAGACTTACTTCCGGATGACAAGATGACACCAGTGACAGGCTTTTCTTGAAATCTCTCTCACGTAGGCGGGCGGGAGGCCTTTCTGGAAAATTTTTCCTGCCCGCCCGCGTGAGGAAAGTTTTAAAAAATAGGTGTCACTGCCGTCACCCGTCACCAGAATGGGAGTTTCTGGAAGAGTTCATTTCCTGCCAAAAAAGGTATTTTGTCCAATATACTCATACTATTTTATTCTATTAAAAGAAACTATTCTTATATCAATTGACACCATTAATTGGCTAAATTAATCTTTTTCTCTTGAAAACACAAAAGAAAAAGCTAAAAACTTGCATAAAAGAGAAATATTTCTTATTTTTGCAGCAGATTTAAATTCCCATCATGTGACTTATCCAAAACATTTAAACTAGAGGAGGGAAAATTATGAAAACAATAAAAGGTATTTGCATCAAGAAGCGTAACTTTGACAAATTCAAGAAAGTGGCCGATCTTATATATTTCGATGGGCCATTATTGTCACATTATGTTACCAACAAAGGTGACAACTATCTCTTCTATTGGATAGACCAAGATGATACAAACAATCGTTGGATGTTCATCAGAACCGATTACGACAATATACAAAAGTACACGAATAAAAAGCAAACATTGCGTAACGTATTAAGTTCGCCATTAGACGACATTGTATATACTGTCGATATTGATGAAGAAGGCAATCATCACAACTTCCAGGCCCACTCCATAGAAGATCTTCCAGAGGATTATCTCCCTACTGAAGATTCTTATTATGAATTTGAGCCAGAAGATGTGAACAAAGAGAACTTATCCATAGCAGAAATGAGCGGCAAGAAACTCGACTGGTTCCGCAAGGTCTGTGCAGCGGTACTTTAGATACCTTGCCCCCCACACGCCCTGAAGGGGCAGAAGCTCCTAGCCCAGGGTAACACCCTGGGTATAAGCGCAATCAGCCTTGCGCCCTGTAGGGGCAAAAGCATTAAAAATGCAAGAATAGTAAAAATGTAAACAAGGGAAGAATACATAGCTCTCATCGTTTCTCATGCCGAAGAACTGCAGAACACCTTCGGCATCACCTCCTTGCGTCTCTTTGGCTCTGTTGCAAGAAACGAGCACCACGAAGGCAGAGATGTTGATATATACGTAGAAATGCCCCCTAAATTTTCTTAGTAGTCCGTCTGAAGGCATACTTGGAAGAACTTCTAGACAGCCCTGTTGATATTATCCGGAAGCATCAGCATCTCAATCCCATTCTGCTCAAAGAGATTGAGAAAGATGGGATTGAAGTGATAGTACCTTATAAAAATAAATGAGGTCAGAATATACAAATCTGTCCTACCCTTACTTTTCCTTTTCAAAAAAAAGCTGCTGCTCTTCAACTATATTCTTACAGAATTCAAAAAAATGATCGGAAATAACAATATATTCATAGTTAATACTACGCATTACTCCTCTATTTTCCATTTCATTTTCAAATTCTTTTTTACCATCTTCATTATGATAAATTACAACAACTTCCGTATCTTTATTTTTTTCTAGAAAATCTGCGTAATACTCGTAATCTATACCATATATACTATGCCCAAATATAATAATTCTTTTAGAGTTTTCTATTATATCACTAAATCTTTGTTTTGCATTAATACTAATGTGATTAGATTTTCTTAATGATATGAACGCATTAGGTATATCGCATTCACTATCTATCCCAAATATTACTTCAGAATCTAAAGCACCATGAATTCTACCTTAATTCCGCAACACTATAATTTA
>NZ_QUCG01000060.1:0-18711 GCF_003473645.1 Prevotella sp. AM23-5
ATAGGGGTTCGATTCCCCTATCGACTACCAAGTGTTTTTCATGTATTGGTTATTGTTAGTAAGCTTGCAATTAGTCGAAAAGACTACTGCAAGTTATTTTTTTATCCCTACGCAGGTAACGCTATCGCCGTTGTGGATAAATGACAATTACCCATCATAAAAGCAAAAAAAGTAAAGGAAAAATTTGGTGGAACCAAAAAAAAGTTGTACCTTTGCAATCGCATTTGAGAACGATGCTTGATGATTCAGAAATGAATCCAACAGGAAGGTTGGGTGAGTGGCTGAAACCACCAGTTTGCTAAACTGACGTGCGGGTTACCGTACCGGGGGTTCGAATCCCCCACCTTCCGCAAGCATTATTCAAAATTGCACCGTTGGTCGATTCATCTAATGGTTAGGATACAAGATTCTCAATCTTGGCATAGGGGTTCGATTCCCCTATCGACTACATTCCCCCTTTTTACCGTATCTTTACAAGCATGAAAAAGATATTGACTCTCCATATACTTCTCGCCCTCGCTGCTCTGCCCTCACGGGCGCAGAGACACGAGATATACTGTCAGCGCATCGCTACCCTACAGGTGGTGGCGGGCACCGACTGGCAAGCCCTTCCCATCACTTTGCTGAACGGGCAACCCATCCACATCGACTTCGATGACATGACCCACGATTATCATCGATACACCTACAGGATAGAACATTGCGATGCCGACTGGAAGGTTTCTCAGGGACTCTTCGAGACCGACTATCTGAAGGGATGGAACCACGAGCAAGCCATCGACAACATCGAACAATCGCTCAACACCAACTATCTCTACACCCACTATCATCTCACAATCCCCAACGAGAACTGCCACATCACCATGAGCGGAAACTACAAGCTCACCATCTACGATGACAACGCAGAGACGAACAACCAAGAGGATGAAGCTACCGATAAGGACGGCAGAAAGATACTCACCGCCTGCTTTATGGTAGTAGAGCCACAGGTGCAGGTTGCCATCGGATATTCTTCGAATACTGACATCGATATCAACAAGCAGCATCAGCAGGTAAGTATGAATGTGAACTACGGCAACCTAAAGGTAACCAACCCCTCACAGCAAATCAAAACCGTGGTGCTGCAGAACGGACGTTGGGATCAGGCAGTATGGAATGCCAAACCTGACTATATCAGCGCAGAGGGGCTGCAATGGCAGCACAATCGCCATCTGATATTCGATGCAGGAAATGAATACCGAAAATTCGAACTGCTCGACATGGATCATCCTACGATGGGAATAGACGAGATAAAATGGGATGGAGAAGAATACCAGGTCTATGTAATGCCCGACATTCCTCGCCCCAACTACGTACACGATGAGAGCGCCAAAGGCTCCTTCTACGTGCGCAACAGCGATAACGAGGATAATCATTTCACCTGCGAGTATGCACCGGTACATTTCCGGCTACAGACCAATCGCCAGCCAGGTGACGTATATCTGAATGCAGACTGGACCTACGACCGCTTTTCGCCTACCTATCGGATGGAATACAACGAAGCCGACCACAGCTATCACGCCACCGTGCTGCTCAAGCAAGGTTATTACAGCTACCAGTATCTGGTGCTCAAAAGCGACGGCAGTACGCAACCCGTGAGTACGGAGGGTAACTTCTTCCAGACTACCAACCGCTATGATGCCCTCATCTATTATCGAGGCACGGGAGATAGAACCGACAGACTGGTAGGCTGGAAAAGCAGCCAATAAAAAACGCCCTGAAAGCGCAAAAGCATCAACCATATATAATGCTTTTGCCCTCTCAGGGCGTTTTAACTAACTAATACTATCTTTTTACTCCAATCCGAACAAAGCCTTCAAGCCACCATCTACACCAGAGAAGCCCATGAAAGCAAGGCTGAGGAGAGCGGCTGTAACCATGACGATGGCTACGCCCTGCATACCCTTAGGAATGCGAACCAAAGCCTGCTGCTCACGAATGCCAGCGAAAACGATGAGAGCCAGGGCAAAGCCGAGGGCTGTAGAGAACGCATAAACCACACTCTCCAAGAGATTGTAGTCCTTCTGGATAACCAGGATAGCTACACCCAGCACAGCACAGTTGGTAGTAATCAAAGGCAGGAAGATGCCGAGCGCCTGATAAAGCGCAGGAGAAACCTTCTTGAGGATAATCTCTACCATCTGAACCAAGGCAGCAATCACGAGGATGAACGCCAGGGTCTGGAGATATTGCAATCCGAACGGATCGAGTACATACTTCTGAACACACCAGGTAATGATGGTTGCCAAGGTCAAGACGAAGGCGATGGCACCACCCATACCAATTGCTGTATCAACTTTCTTCGATACGCCCAGGAACGGACAGATACCGAGGAACTGCGACAAGACGATGTTGTTGACGAATATCGCAGAGATAAATATCAATAAATATTCCATAATTTCTATTCTATTTCATTGACTGAAGCGATGCCTACGCTTACTTCTTAACCTTATTAAATATCGCAATGATGTATCCCAACGTGAGGAATGCTCCAGGAGGCAGGATGAACATCAGAATATTGGTTGTCTCTGGCAACAGAGTGATACCGAATACGCTTCCTGCACCAAGAATCTCACGGGCTGCACCCAAGATGGTCAAGGCAAGGGTGAAACCCAAACCGCAACCAATGCCATCAAAGAGACTGGCAATCGGTGAGTTCTTGGCAGCAAAGCTCTCTGCTCTACCCAGGATGATACAGTTTACAACAATCAATGGGATGTAGATACCCAGAGCCTGGTTGATGCTGTCAGGAGCATAGGCGCTCATCAGCATCTGAAGGATGGTTACGAAGGCTGCAATCACGACGATGAAAACAGGGATGCGAACCATATCCGGGGTAATCTTCTTGATACATGAAATCACAAAGTTGGTACAAACCAATACTGCCATGGTAGCCAATCCCATGGAAAGACCATTGATGGCACTGGTTGTTGTAGCCAAGGTAGGACACATACCGAGGAGCAACACGAAGGTAGGGTTCTCCTTGATGAGTCCGTTCATCAAAATTTTCATATTACTCATATCGGCTTATCCTTTCTTTTCGTTATGTTCAACTTTAGATGCACCGCTCTCAGCATCAGCTTTCTGAGATGCACCACTCTCGCCATCTACACTCTTACCTGCATAGGCAGCATAAGCCTGATTGATAGCCTTGAGGAAGGCACGGCTGGTGATGGTTGATGCGGTGATGGCATCTACTGCATTGCCACCCTTATCGTCCTTGCTTACGTGGAGGTCGCCATCCTTTGGAGTCATACCAATGATGCTACCCTTTCCGTCTTTCTGGAACCAGGTGGTTGCCTTGGCACCCAGACCTGGAGTCTCTGAAGCCTGAAGGATGGTGTAACCCATGATCTTGCCCTCGGTATCGAAACCTACGAGCACCTTCAAGTCGCCACCGAAACCGCCGGTAGTACTTTCTACGGCAGCACCCAACTCCTTGCCGCTCTTGTCAGAGCACTTGTGGAGGATAAAGGTAAACTCCTTGCCGCCAAACTCCTGCTTCACCTCTTCAGGCTCTGCCACCTGGAGGTCTTCAGTACCCATCACGCTCTTGATACCGGTAGCCAGACTCTGGGCAGCCTTCTCTGCGATAGGACCTGAAGTAAGGTTGTTGATACAAGCCAGTACTGCCCCCACAACGAGCGCTACACCTACAAGCACCAAAACCATGTTCTTTAATGATGATTCTAATTTCTGCATGTCTCAATCCTCCTTATTTCTTAGCTGGCTTCTCACCGAAGCGCTTTGGTTTAACGTATGTGTTAATAAGAGGTGTGAACGCATTCATGATAAGAATGGCGAACGACATACCTTCTGGATAGCTACCCCAGTTACGGATGATGACGGTGAGAAGACCGATGCAGACACCGTAGATGAGCATACCCTTGTGAGTCATTGGTGATGTTACGTAATCGGTAGCCATGAAGATGGCACCGAGCATCAAACCACCACTGAAAATGACAGCCAGAGGATTGGCATAAACAGGATTAGCCAAATGCATCAAACCACTGAAAACGAATACGGTAGCGATGATGCTGACTGGAATATGCCAGGTAATAACCTTTTTCCAGAGCATGTAAGCCAAACCGAGCAAGAGGGCGAATGCACAAACCTCACCGGTAGTACCGGCTCCGAAGGTATCGCCAGTAGCACCGAAGAGCAGACTCATGGAATCAGGCAACTGATTCAGGAGAGAAGCATCGCCAGTCTTGATGGCTGTCTTCATGATAGCCAGCGGTGTAGCACCAGTTGTTGCATCGGTATAGCTGAGCATCTGGCCTGCCACTGGCCATGAAGTCATCTGAGCAGGGAAGCTGACGAGCAGGAAGCAACGGCCCACCAAAGCAGGATTGAAAGGATTGTTACCCAGACCGCCGAAGCTCATCTTACCCACACCGATGGCAAACAGGGCACCGATGATGATGATCCAGAGAGGAAGGTTACTTGGCAAATTCATGCCGAGCAAGAGACCGGTGATGATGGCAGAACCATCGAGCAAGCTGGTCTCCTCCTTCAGGAGATATTTTGTAATTGCCCACTCAAAGAAGACGCAGGCTGCCACAGAGGTGAGCAGTACGACTGCTGAACCCAAGCCGAAGAAATAGAAAGATGCGAGGATGGCAGGCACGAGAGCGATGATCACTCCGTACATGTTCTTCTCCACGCTCTCATTTCCGTGGGCATGTGGCGATAATGAAACGATTAATTTTCCCATTTTACTTAATTAAGTATTTGGATTGTTTTTACTTTTATTCTTTACTTCTTGGCACTTCGTGCTCTGATGATGCCCATCACCGCTGCCTTACCATTGATGATGTTATCGAGGATAGGACGATGAGATGGACAGGTAAACTGGCATGAACCGCAGGCAATGCAGGATGTTACCTCCTCTGCCTCCAGGCGTTCATAATCCTTCACTACGCTCAGGGTAGCAAGCAAGTATGGCTCCAAGCCCATTGGGCAGGCATCCACACACTTGGCACAGCGGATACATGGCTGAGCCTTCTTGCGGTGAGCATCGGCATCGGTCAGTATAGTGATGGAGTTGGTACCCTTGGTTACAGGAACATCGAGACTGATCACAGCCTTACCCATCATCGGACCACCAGCCAATACCTTGTTGTCGCCCTCAGGCAAACCGCCACAATTCTCAATCATCTGAGAGAATGGGGTTCCCATACGCACGAGGAAGTTACCAGGATTCTTCACCTGCTTACCGGTAACGGTGGTATAGCGTTCGAAGAGAGGCTTGTTCTTCATAACTGCCTGATAAACAGCAAAGGCAGTACCTACATTCTGAACTATTGCTCCAACGTTGACCGGGATAGCTGGAGGAGCAGGAACCTGTCGGCGGATAACGGCGTCCACCAACTGCTTCTCACCTCCCTGAGGATACTTCTTAGCCAGAGGAACGATCTCGATACGGGAGTCATTGGCTGTCTTTTCCTCGAAGAGTTTGATGGCAGCAGGCTTGTTGTCCTCGATACCAATGTAGCCCTTCTCTACCTTAGCCGCCTTCATCAGAAGGTTCAAGCCAACGAGAATCTCATCGGCATGCTCCATCATCAGGCGATAGTCGGCTGTGATATAAGGCTCGCACTCTACACCGTTGATGATGACACACTCAGCCTTGGCACCAGGAGGAGGACAAAGCTTGATGAAGGTAGGGAAACCAGCACCACCCATACCAGTGACACCAGCCACCTTGATACGGCTGACAATCTCTTCTGGAGTCAACTCGTCATGAGCCTCCAGAGTCTCGAGTTTATCAGAGCGGTCGATGCTCTCCTCCCACTCGTCGCCCTCTACATTAATGATAATGCAAGGCTTGCGATAACCGGTAGCATCAATAGATGTATCTACCTTGAACACGGTTCCTGATACGGAACTGTAAATAGGAGCACTCACAAAACCACCCGCCTCAGCGATGAGTGTACCCACCTTCACCTTGTCGCCCTTGGCAACTACAGGCTTGGCAGGAGCACCGATGTGCTGACCAAGTGGGAAAATCGCCTGCTTAGGGAGAGGAGCTACCTGAGTAGCCATCTCGGCAGTAATCTTATTCTCTTCTGGGTGAACTCCACCAATTCTAAAAGTTCTCAAATTCATGATTTAGTCCTCCTTCTTTTCTTCTGAAGTTTCTACCTTTGGAGCAGCTACTGGAGCCTCTGCCTTTGGTGCAGCAACCGGAGCTTCTGCTACAGGAGCAGTCTCAGCAGCTGGCTTTGCCTTCTTAACTGGGAAATTAACTTTTACGAGAGCACCGGTTGGGCATTCGTCAACACACTTGGTACACATGCGGCACTTGTTGAAGTCAACATAAGCCACATTGTTTTCGATGGTGATAGCATCAAACTTGCAGACTTTCTGACACTTACCGAATCCGATGCAAGCAACGCTACAAGCCTTCTTAGCCACAGCACCCTTGTCGTGGTTCACGCACTGCACGTAAACACGGCGACCCTTAGGACCCTTCTTTCGAAGCTCGATGATGTGACGTGGACAAGCCTTGGCGCACGCACCACAACCCGTACACTTCTCCTCATCAACCTCAGGAAGACCCGTCTCAGGATTGATAGAGATGGCACCAAACTGGCAGGCAGCCACGCAATCGCCACAACCCAGACAGCCGAATCCGCAGCCGGTTTCACCAGCGCCACAGGAGTTCATAGCAGCACAAGTGTGCAAACCATCATACTCGGCAATGCGAGGACGATGCTCGCAAGAGCCATTACAACGAACCACTGCCACCTTAGCCTCTGTGTTAGCCACAGCCAGCCCCAGGAGATCAGCCACCTTGCCCATCACGTCGGCACCACCTACAGGACACATCAGTCCATCGATGCTACCGGCATCAGCACCCTTGACCAGCGCTGCAGCCATACCGGAACATCCGGCAAAACCGCAACCACCACAGTTGGCACCCGGAAGGAGTTCTCCTACCTGTCCCAGTCGAGGGTCTTCTTCGACGGCAAACTTCTTAGATACTCCGAAGAGCACCAACGCTGCAATCAGCGCAATGACACCGAGTACCAAGACAGCACTCAAAATTAAATCCATAATAGTTTGTATTTGTTTTGTTAATATTTCTAGTTATTTCCATATAAGCCAACATCTTGTATTCAAGCCTGAAAAGCTGGGAAATCATTCCCAGCTGCAGGGTTCAAGACTAAAACTTAATTTGTTTCGTAGTTTGTTTCTCAAGAGATAAAGCCCTATATAATAAGGTATCAATATCCCCAAGGCAGACACAGCGGCATATCCCTCTGATTGCGTAATCTTCAGTACGGCAACCAAAGCCACAACCATCAGGACCAGAGGCAGCAAATAGCCATACAAGCTGGCACGGAAGCCAACAGCCGTATCTGCCACCACAACAACAGAGTCACCCAGCTGATACTTGACAGCATCAGCAGCCTGCACCTCGATAATCTTTTCTTTCGTTTCAGAAGCATTGCAATGCGCAGCCACCTTACAGGCACTGCACGCAGATGACTGAAGGATGCGCACGCGCACACAGCCCTCTTCTACTCCATCCACAACTCCATTATGCTTTATTTTATTACTCATTTCCAAATCTTGTTCATAAGGTTAGCCTTTCCTCTTCTACACAAGAGCACCTATTTTAAGGTGGCCTATTGCAAAGTAGAGTTAGCAATTCTAATTTGTTTGCAAAGATAATATATTATTTATAAATGACAAACAAAATCACCAGATTATTTAATCAAAAGAAACGTAAACGTTTTCTATTTTACATTTTAGACCATAAAAACTGAGAAAAACACAGAAATAAACGGATAAAAATAGGTTTTTTATAATTTTCTCGCCATCTTCTTTGTTTATATCATTTTTTTGTGTACCTTTGCAAAAAACAAGAAAGCCAACAACACCTAGCGTGTCGAGGCACGAAAACACTAAGATTATGGAAATAACAGAGCAGATGACAATTCAGCAAGTTGAGCGCTTTATTAAAAAGATAGCTCAAAAGTTTCCAGCACAACCTTCAAATGAAGAAAACGCCGTGCTGACCGACATCCATGTAAGAGTTTCCCAAGACAGTGGTGAACTCCTAGCCTTTGACGATGACGACACAGAGATTACTCGCTGCGTAGTTGAGCAATGGATAGACAACAAGGATGAGAACTTCTATGATGAGGTGGCAAAGATTTTGCGAGACACCTTGCGCAAGAATTCTGAGATCGTTGATAATCTCGGAATCCTGAAGCCATATAGCTTCGTGCTGGAAGATGACGACAAGGAAAACCTCGGCGAACTCTATCTTGCCGACGATGATACCATCATTCTGGGTGGTGACCTGATGGAAAACCTGGATCACGACCTCGATGAATTCCTTGACGACTTGTTAAAAGAATAAACTATAAAAGTAATGCTATTTTGGTGCTCGCAAGTATCAACAACAACACCAATAACAGTACAACTAATTATAATCTAATAGGAGGTAAACACTAATCATAAGTGTTTATCTCCTATTTTCATGTTTACTGAACTCTCACACCTGACTGACCTCCTTTCATAATATTTTGTTTCCACAAATCACCAAGTGTATAATCCTCAAGCCAATGTGCCAACTCTTCGCTATTCAGCCGATTGATAGTTGTACCATCTTCGTTCTGATTAACAGTCAAGACCTACGGTTTACTGCTTCTTCAAGGTAGGCAATGTTCCGTTAAGTTCGTAACGCCACTTTGAACCAGCGTTCTGCAAGGCGGTATTCATGGCATCAACGGCTTTCTGCCAGGTAACGACAGAGCCGTCCACCTTCGTGGCTTCGGTGGCTTTGTCATTGTAGCCGATACCTTGTTCATGATTGTTCTTCCAATAGCAGGCGGTCACGGTGGTGTAGTTATCTCCCAAAAAGCCGCTGATATGTACTTTGCCAGTGCTACTACCTGTACTGGTTACGTTGCCCGTGGCATAGCAGGTAAGTAGGCTGCTTCCTCCGTTGAATCCCACCAGACTGCCGCCAGAGATATTCTTTTTGGGGTCTATTTCTAAGGTCACGTCGCCTGTGGCATAGCAAGAAGCGGTCAGGGTGGCACCCCCATTCGTCTGACCTACCACGCCGCCGACATTGACCGTTCCCTTCACTGTGGCCGAGGAGCTGCATCCGGTGATGGAACCTTCCCATTGAGCACCCACTACACCGCCGACGTACACCGTGCCGCTGACGCTGCCCGACACCGAGCAGTTTTCAATGGTGCCATCGCTATATCCTGCCACACCGCCGGCAAAGCCCGAACTGCGATTGGTTGTTATCTGTACGCCCTCCATCATCACGTTCTTCACCGTACCGGCATAACCGATAGAGCCGAACAGACCCACAAATTGGTCATTTGTCGTAACGGTCAGCCCCTTGATGGTATGACCGCCACCGTCGAAGGTGCCGGTGTATTTGTTGCTGAAACTTGTGCCTATCGGCGTCCAGTTTTTGCCTGTGAGGTCAATGTCGGCGGTGAGGGTAATGTTAATGTCGGTCTTACCTCCGTTCACTAATTTGGCTATATTCATCAGGCCATCGGCGGAGGTCACGGTGTAGCTGCCGTCGTCCTCTATGATATAGCCTTTTTCCGCAGCGAGGGACACGGTGTAGGTATATTCACCGCCAGCCTGCCAGTCGGCAGCATTCTTCATCTTATAAACTAAGGTCTTGCCGTTAGTGAAGGTGCAGGTAACGAAGGCCGTGCCAGCTGCCACACTTTGCGGGGCTACGAGGGCGGTGTAGGTGTTGCTGCCCTTGTCATACGGGGTGATTTCAGCCGGGTTGTCGCCTTCGGTGGAGAGACCCGACAGCCACACGGATGCCAGCCCCTCGGTGTAGTCCGTCAGAACGATGGTCACTCGCGCCGTGCGGTGGGTGAAGCGGAGCGTGGGGCTACCGTAGGTCACCGTCTGTCCGTCGGCTACGATGATGTCACTGCCCTCAAAGTCCTTCTGGGTACTTTGGTTGGCTTTTACCTTTACCGCAGGTGGAGTTGTCTCGCCAGCTGTGTAGGGCCACCACGCTGTGACGGTGATGTCGTTGTGGTTGGTCCAGTAGTACGGGTCGGTAGAGGTCAGCGTGGCGCAGGTGGGGTCGGCGGTGGAGGGCGTCACGTCGTATGCCTTCACCGTGCCGTCCATCAGGACTGCCACGCTCTGCACACCCTCCCAATTGCCGTCCGCTGGGGCACGGGTGCCGGCGGTGGCTGTCGCGACGGGATTCAGCCCCGTGGCGGTGAAGACGATGGATGTGCCTTCCGCCCCTTCAGGCAGGAAGCCCGCTTCGTCCTGCGTGCAGGCGGCAAGGCCGAGCAGCAGGGCGATGGCTGCGAATATATGAATGGTTGTTCGTTTCATGATGCGTGTTGTTTAGAGATTGTTATTGTTTCTTTTGCAGTACGGGCAGACCGTTGGTGCCGAGTGTCCACTGGTAGTCATTGTCGGTGAGGGCGGTGTTCATGCCGTCGACGGCTGTCTGCCATTTCACTGTCGCGCCGTCCACCTTCGTGGCATCTACCTTTTCTCCATGATCACGGAATACTCCTTGCCCGACATTGCCTCCCCAATAACAGGAAGTTATAATTTTGTAGTTATAACGCACTATAGCTCCGGATTCATACTCTTTCAATGTGCCGTCGAACCAGCAAGCGGTGATTCTGCCATAATTTAAATCGGCTATACCACAAGTTCTACCATATGCAGAAATTTTTCCCGTCACAGAGCAGGCAATGATTTGGCCATTGTTTTGTTCCACTATTCCAGCTGCTGATCCACTATTGCCGTACAGATTCACATCTATGAGTTGTAAGTTCTTTATCACTCCACGTTCATTTAATAACCCAAAAAGTTCAGTAGTCGCTGCAGAAAAGTTTAATCCCGTAATGCGGTGTCCCTGCCCATTAAAGATGCCGGAGTAACCTGGCCAGGTGCCTATCCGTGTCCAATCCTTACCCGTCAGGTCGATGTCGGCGGTGAGGGTGCAATTTATCGATTCATCTTTTTGTACGGCTTTGTTCCATGCCAGCAGACCGTCAGCGTTATAGACCATGTAACTGCCGTCGTTCTGTATAGAATAGCCCAAATCCTCAGCCTCACCGCTCTCGCCGCCGCCGTCAGCCCAGTCACCGATGGTGCAGCCCTCTAACGTCAGGCCGGTGGCGTTCACCTTGACGGTGTAGGTATAGCGGTTGCCCGCCTCTAATACGACGTTGTTCTGCGGGCGGAAGTAGAAGGTTCCGCCGCCGAGTTCCACCTTGACGAACGGCTTGCCTGCCGCAACGGTCTGCGGGGCGGTCAGTGCCTCGTAGGTGTTGCCGCTTGCGTTGTAAGTCTTGATGGCGGTCGGGTTACCGTTATCGGCAGACAGGCTTACGAGGCTCACCGTGGCACCGGCGACGCTCGTGAATCCCGTGCCGGGCTTCAGTTCGATTGCTACGCGTGCCGTGCGGTGGGTAAATCCAAGTGTCGGGTCGTCAAATTTCACCGTCTGGTTTTCGGCGGAGATGAAGTCGCTTTTCTGGAAGTCAGCCAATTTGCTTTGGTCTTCGGCCACCTTCACGGCAGGCATCTGTGTGATGTCTGTATCATCCAAGGGCCACCATGCCGATACGGTAATCGGGTTGCGGCTGGTCCAGTAGTGCGGGTCGTTCTCGCGTGAGAGTGTGGCACTCTTGAAATCGGTAGAAGCCGTTACGGTGTATTCCTTTACCGCATCGCCCGTCTTGAGTGCCACGGAAGTGACGCCCTGCCAGTCGCCGTCCACGGTGGCACGGGTTGATGGGGCTGCCTGCGGCGTTGCCTCTACGGACAGTCCGGTGGCACGGATGACTACGGGGTATTCTCCTTCGGGCAGACGGTTATCGTCGGCAAGTTCGTCCTGCGTGCAGGCGGCAAGGCCGAGCAGCAGGGCGATGGCTGCGGATGTATGGATGATTGTTCGTTTCATGATGCGTGTTGTTTAGGGTTCGTTATTGTCTCTTTTGTAATACGGGCAGACCGTCGGTGCCGAGTATCCACTGGTAGTCGCCAGCGGTGAGGGCGGTGTTCATGCCGTCGACGGCTGTCTGCCATTTCACTGTCGCGCCGTCCACCTTCGTGGCATCTACCGTTCCTCCTTCAATACGGAATACTCCTTGCCCGGCATTGCCTCCCCAATAACAGGAAGTTATAGTATTGTAGTTGTAACGCACTATAGCTCCATTGTTAGACTCTTTCAATGTGCCGTCGAACCAGCAAGCGATGATATCGCCATAATTTGATTCGGCTATACCACAAGTTCCACCATATGATGCAGAAATTTTTCCCGTCACAGAGCAGGCAATGATTTGGCCATGATTTCGGCCCACTATTCCTGCAGTATTTCCACTACTGCCATACAGATTCACATCTATGAGTTGTAGGTTCTTTATCACTCCACGTTCACTTAAGAGTGAACCCAAAAATCCAGTATTATTCATTGCTGAAGAGTTAAATCCTGTAATGCGGTGTCCTTGTCCATTAAAGACGCCGGAGTAGAATGTAAATATGCCTGACCGTGTCCATTCCTTACCCGTCATGTCGATGTCGGCGGTGAGGGTGCAATTTATCGATTCATCTTTTTGTGAGGCTTCGTTCCATGCCAGCAGGCCGTCTGCGTTATAGACCGTGTAGGTCTTGGTGTTGCTGTCGTAGATGTAGCCCAAATCCTCAGCCTCGCCACTCTCGCCGCCGCCGTCAACCCAGCTGCCGATGGTGCAACCCTCTAACGTCAAGCCGGTGGCGTTCACCTTAACGGTATATTTATAGCAGTTACCAGCCTCTAATACGACGTCGTTCTGCGGGCGGAAGTAGAAGGTGCCGCCGCCGAGTTCTACCTTGACGAACGGCTTGCCTGCCGCAACGGTCTGCGGGGCGGTCAGTGCCTCGTAGGTGTTGCCGCTTGCGTTGTAAGTCTTGATGGCGGTCGGGTTGCCGTTATCGGCGGACAGGCTCACGAGGCTCACCGTGGCACCGGCGACGCTCGTGAATCCCGTGCCGGGCTTCAGTTCGATTGCCACGCGTGCCGTGCGGTGGGTAAATTCAAGAGTCGGGTTGTTAAATTCCACCTTCCGGTTCTCAGCAGAGATGAAGTCGCAGTTCTGGAAGTCAGCCAGTTTGCTTTGGTCTTCTGCCACCTTCACGGCAGGCATCTGTGTGATGTCGGCATTGTTGAAGGGCCACCATGCCGATACGGTAATCGGGTCGCGGCTGGTCCAGTAGTACGGGTCGTTGGAGGTCAGCGTGGCGCTCTTGTATCCGTCGGCATCCGTAGTCGTAACGGTGTATTCCTTTACCGCATCGCCCATCTTGAGTGCCACGGAATTGACGCCCTGCCAGTCGCCGTCCACGGTGGTACGGGTTGAAGGCGTTGCCTCCACGGACAGTCCGGTGGCATGGATGACTATTGGGTATTCCTCTTTGGACAGACGGCTATCGTCAGCCAGTTCGTCCTGCGTGCAGGCGGCCAGTGAGAGGACGAGCGCTGCAAGTGCAAAAAATCTTATCCTCATAATATCTGTTAATTAGCTATATTCTCATTGTCGTTTTTAACCTCATTCCAAGGTTTGATAGTACCAGAAAGTTCCACGCCAGTTCTGGTCAGCTTCACGGTGGTGTAATTGTATAAATTACCGCCCTTGAGGTCTGTCGCCATAGTCCAGACGAACGGAGCATCATGCCCATTGTCCAAGTCAAACTCAATTTCTCTGGTTGTTGATTTCGTTGGAAGCAGGATGGCTTCGTATTTCTTGCCGACTTTGACAGTTTTCATCTGGATGTTGGCAGGATTTCCTTCGCCAGAGATTACGCCATCTGCCAGATTGAAGGTGGCTGTGGTGTTCTGGTCTTTAATGGTGACCTTCAATTTATTGAGATCGTCTTCCGTCAAGCCATTACCTGGCTGAACATTCAGAACCAAGTTACTCAACATATGGTTGAATTTCAGTTCTACCTGTGGTATTGATTTATGGCATCCTTTAGTCTGGGCATACATGAAGTCGATAGCTTCCTGACTCGTCTGGTCAGCCACATTGAGTGCCACCTTGTAATCGCTTACCGTAGTATGTGGATAGTAAGAATAGAAGTCCACATCTCCATCTATCGGGAAGAAAATAGTCTTACCTCCAGAAATTGGTGAAAAGGCACTACTTCCACTTGTCTGATAGCAAACATTGTCAACTCCCTCTTTGATTACATCCACAGAGAGTGTCTTGCCAGCTTCTATCATAAAGATACCAATCTTGTCACCATCAGCCCAGGCTTGACCGGCAGCACGGGTGTTTACGCTGATACCACCAGTAAACTGTACGGCAACCTTACCATTTGCTGTTGTAGAAGCTGTATCTTCTGTATTGCATGAAACCATTGCACCAGCCAAGAGTACAAGAACGAAAAGTTTAGTCATCTTTTTCATATTATGAATATTTTAAAAGTTATTTTTTTTATTTGATTGTTACTTCTTTGTTGAGGTCATTCCAGCCATTGATGCCTGTTTGCAGATTCATCTTCGGCCGCATCTCTTCGTACTTGAACCTTAGTTCATACTTTCCACCTACATTCATCTTAGGAGCAGTGATGTCAAACTCCTGCAAGGTCCCGTTAGGCAGCAGCAGGCGGAGATAGATATGAGAGGATGAGCTTCCCTGTATGGTCGGCATCAGTCGGATGACTTCCGATTTCAGGGTTGACTCAGTAGCCAAGATAGTAGGTATTTCCACTTCCGTTGGCTTTATGCTCGGCAAACCGTAGTCTCCATCACTGTTCTTCTGTGTAGGGAACAGACACCAGGCACAATCCAACGCCTTGCCACTCATTTCTGTGCCTTTAGGTACATTCTCTATGATGACGGTCAGTTCCGAAAGCACGCTCTTCATAGGGTTTTGCACCACATAGCTGCCTTCCTTATTGTCTATCTTCACATCGGCAACTCCGAAATAGGCATTGTCCCTTACATCCTTAGGATTGGTCAAACCTATCTGGATATTGTTCCAGTTGGTCAAAGCCCTGGTCTGGTCAGTGGTGAAGAATGGCTCTATAAGATTGGTAATAGCCAATATCTGATAATGCCCTTCAGGAAGAGCGAAGCGTTGGCTTGCCACCTCCTGCGCACTGCCATAATGTTTTTCCTCTACTAATGAACCGTCATCGGCATTGAATATCCAGAGCTTCACGTCTTTCACTTCCGTGCCTTGGTCGGCTTCATCAGCCCAAGTGAGCGATACTGACAAACCGCCTTCATCCTCACCATCATGAACATCATGGTCGCAACTTGCCAACAGGCATGGGACGCATAACAGCACCCATAACCAAATATTAAATTTTCTTTTTGCTTTCATTTTCTATCTTGTTTTATGGGTTACTGATGATTGTCTTTAGTCTCTACTCGGCGAGCTTTCTGGGCTTCACGAGATCCGTCGCTTCCCTTACCTGCAGCCGAAATGCGGCTTGCCGCTATGCCTTTCTTTACCAGCCAGGCTTTCAGGGTTTCTGCTCGCTGGCGAGAAATGCGCCTGTTCACCGCTACGCTGCCCCTGGTGTCGCACCAGCCTGTCACCGTCACCTTCATATCCGGATTCTCCTTTAATATATGGAGGATTTCGTTCAGCTTGGATTCCTCGTCAGGGTTGATGGCGATACTGTTGAAATCGAAGTAGATAACAGGGAATTTCACCTCTGAGGTTTCAGCAATGTCTTGTTCTGCAACCATGGTTTCTGCCTTATCCACCTTGGCAGCCGTATCTTGCTGTTGGGTGTTCTCCTCTGGGGTAGTCAGCTGTTGCTGAACTTCCGGCTGAGGAATGGTTGAGGTTTCCATCATCTTCCTTTTCTTTGCCTTGGTGAAGCTGAAGCCCAGTCTGATGCCGCTTTCCCAAACGAAGTTGTTCTTGTGCAGATGCTCTGGCATTCCGTCCATACGTTCTCCAGTGAGGCGGGTCAGACCGGAATAGATGCCCAATTTCAGGCATGAGGTCAGTTGATAGCCCACCTGCAAGTCTGCGCCATAACCCAAATGCCAGTTGGTTGAACCTTTCATCACTTTGGCTTCATCGGCTATAGTCTGAATATCAGCCTTGGTAGTTACTGCATATATATGAGGTGAAACAGCCAAATCCCATCGGCTGTCAGCTGTTTGATGGAACAACCCAAGGAGATTGATATTCACTCTTGCCCCATATTGTCCCATTCTGACATGGCTTTTCAGATTGGCATACTCCCAACTGTCCATGCCTAAGACACCTGCCTTGTAAAGCACGCCGTCGCTACCCAACCAATAGTTACGTTCTACGCAGCAGTCTTGTGCAGACAAGTTCATCTCTCCATACTTGGCAGATAACTCAGCCGAGAAGATGGAGTTGAAACGATAGCCCCCATATAAGCCAGCAGCCCAACCGAGGTGCGTCTTGTCGTGTCCGAAACTTGAGAAAGTAGAGAAACCGAAAGGCATTCCACCCTCAATACCGACGTACCAGCCTTGCGAACTATTCTTTTCATCTCCTTTTACTTCTGCTTTCGCAAAAGAAAAAGGAAGAATAAATGCAAGTATTGCGACCAGCAGCCGATTCTTTGTTGTTAAATAATTTGCCATATCATTCATTCATTTTTTATCGTAAAAATAAAGATTTATCTCCAATTACAGGACAAGTATCCACCATAAAGCTAATTCATCCATTCTATCCGAAACTCACTCCAGGAAATACAAGAGGTTTGTCAGCAAGATAAATATGGATGCCAACAGCAAAAAGATATAAAAGCGTTCCCTCTTGATGAAGTCACGAAAGCTATAGCGAGCCTTCCAATGATTCTCAAGATACATCCTGTACTCATGTATCATGGCATATCCGAAGATAATACAAGATATGAGTACAAACACCCCGATGATGATCAGGGCTAATTCTATCCTTGGCATAGTTTCTATTATTTCCTTCATGTCGCAAATATAGTGAATTTCTCCGAAAGAAGGTGTAGTTTTTACCTGTTCAGGTGTCGCATTCCTACCAAAAAGGTGTCGCATTCCTAGGAATGCGACACCTTTTTGGCTATTTTTCGATAAAAAAATTGCTTTTTCTTTGGTACTTTAAGAAAAAATGGTTATGCTCAATTTGAGTCATTTTGTGCTACTTCTGTAGAGTAGAAGTCTCTCCATTCTGTAGGAGAACAGCCTTCTTTTGTCTTGAAGATTCGGTAAAGATGAGTGCGACAAGAGAATCCACACTCGGCTGAAATGATGTCGTTGCTATAATCTGGATATTCCAACATCATCTTTTTTGCAGCGTTGAGACGTTTCTCGCTGAGCCATATTCGGAAGTTAGAATGCAAGCATTGATCGAAAAACAGGCTCAATTCGTTCTTTGATATACAAAGTGTACGAGAAAGCGTCAACATGTTTACATTACAATCCTTATAGCCCAAATCCATACACCATTGGTCAAGACTGTTTTGGATAAAGTTTCTGCGCTCCTCAGATAATCGCAGTAAAGGTTTTTCCTTCTCTGCCCCCCCCCACATCGTTGATTTTTCTCTTCTTTATCCAATAGCTCTTCTGTTGGAATATAACTGTTGCCGAGAGCGATAAACGTAAGGTTGAAGAACAACAAGGCAAGCAATACGGCTGGACCTACTATATATAATAAGGTAGTAGAAAAGATGGCAACTGGCATAGCGAGAACTGCGAGCCATAGAATGATGACACTTGCACGCGAATATCTCACGTAAGGCAACAAATCCGTTGCCGCCATTGTCTCCAACATATTTTTACGCCTAATCATCTCCTGAATAATCATGTATATGCAATAGAAAACACTTACGCAAAACAGAGTCAGCATCAGATAAAGCCCTTCTCTGATATACAGGCTATGATGGAGACTGATACCCACGCAAAAGACCACAATGATGGCAGCATAAATACCACTGCACATCAGTATCATCTTTCTGAGGTTAGCACGGGTGGTTTCTATGTTGTAGATTCCCATGGAGATAAGCGAAAAACATGGGGTATAAATGAGGATGTTGACGACCGCCCCCAGATCATCGTGCATAGCACGGAATCCAAATAACATCTGCACGGCATATTGTATCGCCAATCCTATCAAGGCGACAACAATCATCCATCGTGAACGCTCATACCGCTTGTTCTCCCATCTTACATGCAGATGAGAGAGTGCCACGAAGAAGGCATTGATGAGCATGAATATGAAACATGCAAACTGAAGTAGAAATAATGAATCCATAGTTTTCTTATCTTAAGTTTACTTTCTTGTATTTTTGATTACTTGCTGTAGTATAATGTGAATACGCTTGCAAAAGTACGAAAATAATTTCAGAAAAAGGTACAATATTCTCTAAATGTTTACGAAACATGCAAATAATTGAGTATTTCCCACTAGTGGGTCCAACTATGCCCGTCGCATGGGCATCCACAGCCCACCAAGTGGGCATCCACAGAACAAGCGCTGGGCAACAAGTGCCCGTAGAACGGGCAATGAGTGCCCAAATGCTGGGGCTAATTTTGGGCAACATTGATAAGAGTTTACTGTTTACAATTTATAGTTGACAGTTTACTTGTTTTCGATGCGCAGTAGATGAAGATGAAGCTGATTATGAAGAACAAGAAATTTGCAGATGGAATGAAGTATCTCGTAAAGAAAAAGTAAAATA
>NZ_QUCG01000060.1:18721-20302 GCF_003473645.1 Prevotella sp. AM23-5
TGGAATGAAGTATCTCGTAAAGAAAAAGTAAAATAATGAGACTTCTATGATACATTAATGAGACTTCCCGGCATCAGAACCGAGAAGTATCATTCTTTTTCCTAAAATCCGCAACTATCATCCAATACACGATTAAGGGTAGATTTATGAGTCGTTAGTAGCAGCTTTCAGTAAAAAGCAACAGCACAACATCAATATGTAGCCACCATCCCCTTACCCCACGATGCGACTTGAGGTAATACGCAGATTCAAACCGGAAAGAAAGGATTCTTATCCGAATTCTGTTTTGAAGGGTTTTGCATAAGCTCGGTTCTCTGTGTAGATATTCAGCACGTATTGCCTTGCAGTCATGATCCACTTGGCAGGTACGGAGATGAATCTGAAGACAAAAGCCTTTATGCGACTCGTTTTCTTGAGCCCAAAAGCCTTGGTGTCAAGCCTGCTCATGATGGTCTTGTAGAAATTGTGTATCAATGCAGTAAGCAGAAGAAAGACAGTATTCTCCGCCATGAATGACTTGGGGAGCCTGCTCCAACCGAATCCGTTGTTCATGTCGTCAAAGATACGTTCCTTGCCGCCACGCAGATTGTAGAATTCAACAATGTCCCTTGTCGATGACTTGTAATCGTTGGTCAGAATACAACGGTAAGTGTATTCGCCTTCCCACAGGTCAAGGTCGCCACTGTTGCGTCTTTGTCTCTGGATGACAAGACGATAGCACTTGCCTTCCCATTTCTCAACGAGAATGGAATTGAGTTCGAACTGGATGCCGTTAATCTCCTCCGTCTTCCATCCTCTCAGAGCAAAGATGTCATTGTAGAGCGAACTGCATCGGTTGGCACGGATGTAGAAATGTTTGCAATGCTTCTCTATCTCACTGACGATTTCCTTCGAGCAGGAACCGCAGTCTGCCCTGAAGCGATTTACACGGATGTTCTGGGATTCCAGAAGAGCGAAGAATCTCTTATGGGTGTCTGCCTGATGAAAACGCACATTCGTGTTACCATCGCTGTTCTCGATATAGACTATCTTGTCACCGATAACATATACGCCAGGCCTGTAGCCGAGGAACTTTTTGTAGGTCGGTTTTGCATCATACTTCTCCGTTTCAAGGAACTGATGGTCAAAGTCAACATCGTATTCCTCAATTTCCTTCAACTCGCCTGTAGAAACCAAAGCGTTTATAAGCAATGTGTTGAGTTTGTCTGCAGTATTGAAATCATAGGTCTTGCCTTGGTCGGAAGTATAGGAGATGTTTTCCTGTGTCAGTTCCTTGATGGCTCTGAGGATGGTATCAGAGCTGCATGTACGAAGGGTAGGATGATACGAGAGATGGCGCATCAGTTGTGACGTTACATCTTCCACGCATGAGCCGCCACAGAAATAAACGCTCATCAGCGAACGGACTATCTCGCTGAACTGATATCCGAAGATACTGCTGCATCTCTGACCCAGTGTTGAGTCGATAACGGGTGAAAGCATGGAGTCAAATTTCTCCATGATTGAAAAAATTCCTCCAAAAGGTGTGAGTTTCTCAGATTTAATTTGTATTTTTGCCATGTCATATTAGAGTTTTGCTTG
>NZ_QUCG01000061.1:0-20165 GCF_003473645.1 Prevotella sp. AM23-5
ATCAGGTATTTCAAGCGTGTGCTGACCGATGGTCCGGTTTCCCGAATCAACTTCTGCACCATCCCCGAAAGAGACATCGGCGAGGATATTCCCGTCTATGGAACCTATGATGAGGATTTCAGAAATTCTCTGAAACCTTACATCGATAATCTCTGTATGGCTTCGGGGCTGGTGGAATGCAAGGAGGCATTTCATCTTGCCGAGGTGCTGAAGGATGAGAATGCGGAATTCTCCCGTCTGTCGCAGGACAGAGTCTATGAGAATCTGAGCTTCCGTGCCAACGTAATCGGCTATCTGAAGGCATGTGTGCTCTATGTGGCGAACGGTTACCAGTGGGAGCCTGAGATTGAGGATTTCATCCGCTGGAGCGAGCGTTACGACATCTACTGCAAGATGCGTTTCTTCGGTGATGCCATCAAGAAGGCGGAGCTGGAGTGTGATCAGGAGAGCAAGAGAGGTCCGGCAAGTATCCTGGGATTCCTGCCAGAGGAGTTCAACTATCAGCAGGTGGAAGCCTTGAGAGTTGAGCATAAGATGAGTGCGAAGGGCACGATGAAGATGTTGAATAACTGGCTCTTCCGTGGCTACATCAAGGTGAAGGAGAAAGACTCAAATACTCAGTTACTCAAATACTCAGTTTTTATCAAGACCCATTCTTGAAAATAGCTTAGTACTTGAAAGCTTTTGCCCTTACAGGGCGGCAGGCTTGCTTCCGCAATAACCCAGGGCGATGCCCTGGGCTAGGAGCTTCTGCCCTTTCAGGGCGTGTGGGGCTTACTTACGAAAGTTTAGTTAAAATAATGAACGAAAAAAATCTATTGTATATGGAAATAGTTTTAGAGCGTATAGCAAAGAAGAATACTTATACCATCGGCCGACTGTATCTGTTGGCTGATGGTGACGTGAAGCGCAAGGCGCTGTCGGGCAAGAATGCAGGCGACAAGCGCAGGTTCGAGCATCGTTTCGACTTGAAGAAGTTGTCTGATGACAGCTACTTCTGTGATACCATGGAGCCTACGTGGCGCAACCTGAAGGGGATAGCGCTGAAGCCCGGGGAAGTGAATGCCCGGTTCAGTAGAGAGAGCGGCAAGGTGGCAAGAAAGATTCCGGGCCATACCGCCATCCCCGAGGGCTCGTATCGTGTGCTCATCACCAAGTCGCCCCGATTCAAGAAGTGGCTGCCGTATGTGCAGGGTGTTCCCGGTTTCGAGGGCATCCGCATCCATGCCGGCAACTATCCCGACGATACCCAGGGCTGCATCCTGGTGGGTGAGAATAAGCTGAAGGGTATGGTGGTGAACTCCCGTATCTGGCTCCATCGTCTGATGAAGCGCATCCAGGCGGCTGAGAATCAGGGGGAAGGTATCTGGATTACCATCATCTAAAAAAATGCAGTGCGCTGCAAATTTCTTATGGAAACTAGGAAAATTTGCAGTGCGCTGCATTTTCTATTTCAATCCTCATCCCTTCCGGGTTGAACCGAATGCCGTCGCGATCGATGAATCTCGAGAGGGAACCATCGGCGGCAAGCGATTTCGGAGTGCCGACGGAGAGACGGTTCTGCTCCATCAACCAGAGATTGTCGGAGAGCTGCAGCGCCAGCTCTACATCGTGGGTGGAGAGCAGGATTGCCTTGTGCTGCTCGTGTGCCAGGCGGCGGAGCATCTGAAGGGTTTCTACCTTGCTGGGGAAATCGAGGAAGGCGGTAGGCTCGTCGAGAATGATGATGCGGGGCTGCTGGGCAAGCGCCTTGGCTATCATCGTCTTCTGGCGCTCGCCATCGCTCAGCTCGGAGATGTTGCGCTGGGCGAGGTGGGGGATGCCGACCTGATGGATGGCTTTATCCACTATCTGCTGATCTGCCGGAGTAAGGGTGCCCCAGAAATTGGTGTAGGGAGACCTGCCGATGCCTACAATCTCCTTGACCGACAGCTGGGGAACATCGATGCGGGAGGTGAGAACCACGCCAATCTGACGGGCTAGCTGCTGCGCCGGATAAGCGGAAAGAGGCTGATCCTGAAGAAGGATTTCGCCATCTAGGGCTGGCTGGAAACCGCAAAGGGTTCTGAGCAGGGTGGATTTGCCCACTCCGTTGGCGCCGATGAGGCAGGTGAGCTCGCCCGGATGCAGGGAGGCAGAAACAGCAGAGGCTATCACCCGGAGCTGATGCTTCGGACGATAGCCAATGCTTAGATTCTTGAATGTAATGCAGGATTCCATCAAAAATATTTTTCCTTGTTGTTTTCGGACCTGTGACTCCTGGAATGCAGGAATTACTTAGCTGCCAAAACCTCAACCTCTACGAGTGCGCCCTTAGGCAACTTCTCTACGGCTACGGCTGAACGGGCAGGATATGGCTGGCTGAAGAACTCGGCATAAACCTCGTTCATGGCTGCGAAATCGTCCATGCTGTTCAGATAAACGGTAGTCTTCACTACGTGAGAAAGGTCGGTGCCGGCTGCCTTCAGGATGTTCTGGGCATTGGTGAGACTCTGACGAGTCTGCTCCTTGATGCCACCCTCTACGAAGTTGCCTGTTGCAGGGTCGATAGGAATCTGACCTGATGCAAATACGAAACCGTTTACTTCGATCGCCTGGCTATATGGACCGATAGCTGCAGGCGCATTGTCTGTGTGAATTGCGTTCATAATTAATTTCCTTTTTTTATTATTAAATCAATCTGGATGCAAAGATAAGCATTTTTCCCCAAAACGGATCTATTTCGCATCGAAATTTAATAAGTTTTCTTACTATATTCGCTCGGTGTACATCCAAATTGCTTCTTAAAGCTAGTAGAGAAGTGAGACAGGGTGTTGAATCCCGTCATATAGGCAATCTCCGAGATGTTGTACTTGCCTTCCACGATGAGGGTGGCGGCACGATTGAGCTTATAGGTCTTGAAGAAGACGCTTGGATTCTCTCCTGTGAGTCCCTTGACCTTGTAGTAGAGCTTTGTGCGGGAGATGTGCATCAGTTTCGTTACCTTGTTGACATCCAATTCCGAGTTGGCCAGTTCCTGCTCCATCATATGATAGAGTTCGTCCATGAAGAGTTTGTCTTGTGGCGACAGTACTTCCTCCACGTTCTTGTCGGTCTCCGTGGCGTTGGTCAGGATGGTCTTGGTCTTCTCGCGGTTGGTGAGTTGCGAGTTGATCATTGCCAGGAGGACCTTTGGGGTGAACGGTTTGGTAACGTAGGCATCTGCTCCACTGTTCAGACCCTCCACTTGGTTTTCGGTGGTGGTCTTTGCCGTTACCAGGATGACTGGGATATGGCAGAGTTGGATGTCTTGCTTGATTTCCTTGCAGAGATCATAGCCGCTCATTCCCGGCATCACCACATCGCTGAGGATGAGGCTAGGTTCTTCCTCCCTTGTCGCCTTCAAGGCACTCTCGGCATCGAAACGATAGATGATGCGATAGGATGATGCCAGGAGGGTGCGAAGATAATGCACCACTTCGGTGTCGTCATCTACGATGAGTATTTTCGGACGGTTGTCTGTACTGTTATCTTGACTTACCTTGTCTGCCACTTTCTGACTGTCGTGCAGTGGAAAAGTCATCTTCTGGTCTTGCTCCAAAAGGGCTTTCTCGTTGGCGGCATAGCGGCTCTCATCGGTAGGCAGGGTAACGGTGAAGATGGCTCCCTGGCAGTCCTTGCGATTGCCCGCCTTTAAATCGCCATGGTGAAGGACGGCCAGGCTGCGGGCGTAGTAGAGTCCGATGCCAGTACCCCAGTTGATGGTGCCTGTGGACTGGTTGTTCAACTGATAATATCGCTTGAAGATATTCTCCACCTCATTCTGTGGGATTCCCTTGCCTGTATCAGCCACCGTGATGGTGATAATCTGTACTCCCTTGTTAGTGGTACCGGTGTCGAAAGATACATCTATCTTACCGCCACGAGGGGTAAACTTCATGGCGTTGGACATCAGGTTGTTGATAATCTTTTCCAGTTTGTCGGAATCCAGAAGCATCAGGTAGGAACCTTCTAGTCCGTGACAGTTCAAGGTGATACCTTTCTCCTCGGTATTCACGATGAAGAGGTCCATGATGCGTTTCATCTCGGAGATAATGTCGGTTTGCTTGACGTGCAAGCGGAGTGTGTCGTTCTCCAACTTGTTGAAGTCGAGCAACTGGTTGACGAGTCTCAGCATTCTATCCACGCTTCGGTTGATGATGTTCAATAGCAACTTGTCGTGCTTGTTGATGCTTTCACTTTCGCAGAGTTGTTCCACTGGTCCCGAAATCATGGTGAGTGGTGTCCGGAACTCATGCGAGATGTTAGCGAAGAAACTCATGTTCATCTTGTTGATGCGCAGTTCTTGCTCCTTCTCATCCTTAGCCTTTTGAACCATGTTCTTCTCGATGCTGATGCGCATCTTCTGCCGATAGATCACGAAGCCGACGCATCCCATTATAATAAAGGTATAGGCACCATGCCCACCAAGAGTTCCAAGGCTCAGGGGCGATGCTTACCTGTATGCTTTTTTCGGCGATGATATTGTCGGAGTCGTTGCCTACCATCTTGACCTTGAAGGTATAGTTGCCAGCTGGCAGATTAGAGTAGTACGCCTCGTTGTTATTGCCTGCATCAATCCATGTATTGTCGAATCCTGCCATTTGGTAGAAGTAATGGATGTGCTTGTAGTCGCTGTAGTCGATGGCCGAAAAGGCGATGCTGAAGCTGTTTTGTTTGTAGCTTAGGTGGATATGGGGTGATTCTTCCATACTCTCCTTGATACATCCATTCTTGCCAGGAAGCATAATCTCATTATGTACCTTGAGTGTTTCGAAAAGCAGACTTATCTGTTGGTTCGTGTTTACGTTTTGGGGATTGAAGATGGTGAGTCCCTGGGTACCGCCGAAGATGAGAGTTCCATCTGACAGCTTGCACGATGCCCTATCGTAGAATTGGAAGCCTTTCACACCGTCAGCCTCGTTGTAGGTGGTTACCTTTTCTGTTTTTCCATCTATCTTGTTGAGTCCATACAGCGTACTGACCCAAATGTTTCCATCTCTATCTTCCTCGATGCTGGAAATGTCGGAGCAGGAGATTCCTGCTATGGTGGTCAGCTTGCGGCTCTTTGCGTCATACTTCAAGAGTCCGTTGGTAACTGTACCCAACCAGATGTTGCCCTTGCGGTCTTGATAGTTCTTGGTTGGGATATACACACTTCGCTTGATGCACTTCTTCCAGTCATCCGGATTCACTTTAAACTCTTGGACATCGAAGTTGTCTCCATTCATTTCGAGGATGGGTTTGTAGAAGGCAGATATGAGCATGTTGTCATTCTGCAAGAGCATGATGCTGGGAATGAAGCAGAAAGTGGTAGGGAAGAGTTGTTTTTTTGTCATCTCTCCACTTTGTACTGAAATGCAGTAGATGTTGACGGATGCCGTGGATACCCAGATGTTTCCCTTTGCATCTTGGCAGATGTCCATAGGCATGAAGCAAGGGTAGGAGGCTACCTTGTTGAGATTGTTGCCATCGTATTGGTACTTTGCCACATGGTCGCCATTGGCTAGCCATAGATGATTGCTGCTATCCACAAAGATGTTGATGATGGCATTCTTCTTGTTGCCGTTGCTGTAGGAAACCATCGGTATGTCCTTGAGTTGCTGGGTTTGCAAGTCATACATATAGAGTCCGTTCTTCTTGGTAGAAATCCAAAGGTGGTGATTCCTGTCGGCGGCTACGGAGAGTACGGGCTGTTTACCGATGGCACGTTGAAGGGCAGGCATGCTGTTAAACATATCTTTGTATCTGTAGATGGTTTTTACGCCATCGTCTTCTGACCCGAGCCAAAGGTTGCCCTTGGAGTCGGTTAACATCTTGTTGACTTGCATATCAGGCACTTCGAATGGGAAATTCTTGTCGCTTTGTGGCAGGATGGTTCCCTTCTGGGCATTGAAATAGAATAATCCGTGCTTGGTGGTGCTAAGCAGAAGGTTGCCTTTTGCGCCATACGGATGGATGCAGTTGACCATGTCGTTGGGGATTTGCAAGCCTTGCAATGCTGCAGGGAGATGTTGCCATTTCCGGGTGTTCGTATCAAAGAGCTGCATTCCATTGTAGCCAGAGAGGTAGAGCTGATGCCCATCGAGGAGAAAAGAGACGATGGGATAATTCTGTACTGAACTTTGGGCGATAAGTTTGAGGTCTTGGGTGCGATATCCCTTGACAGAGTAAGGGGTAACAATCCACATCACATCTTTTCGGTCTATATGGCAAGAGATATAATAGCAGTTCTTCTCCAGCATCTTGGAGAGCCTGGTGATGGCTGTGTTGGTATTTTCGTCATATTGATACAGGTCTGTCTTCGTGAGGAAGAAGATTCTTCCCTCCTTGTCTTCCAGGATTTTTTCGATGTTCTTGTTATTGCCATTGATACTTACTCGTTTGAAATAGCCATTGGCCTGGTATAGGCATACGCCATTGACGGTGGCTACCCAGAGTCGGTTGTGGGAGTCACGATAAATGTCGGTAATATTGTTGTCGGGCAATCCCAGTGAATCGTCCACGCAGTAGTATTGGTGATACTGGTTGCCATCATACTTGTTGAGACCACGGAAGGTACCTATCCAGATTTGTCCGTATCTGTCTTCGCAGATGCTCTTCACCTGTTGGTTGGAGATATGATCAGACAGGACGAGGTTCTTCTCGGGTGAAGAGACTTCGGGGATGTCTTTTTGGTCCTGGCAAGCAGTAAGAAGAAGGGCTGCCAAGAGGATGAGTACGTTATAAAATACCTTTGTTCGTTTCATAATCGATGGTTTTGATTGTTGCTGCAAAAGTACTATAAAACCTTGATATATACAAGGTTTATAAGACTTTTTAAACAAATACGCAAGTTTTTGAACATATAGAAAACCCCATTTTGAACAAAAACGTAACACAAGAAAACAAGTTAGAAAAAGGTGTATGATAAAAAGTACTACCTTTGCAGCCGTAAACAATCAACTGATTTACAAGAATAAAAGCTTAACTAACAAAGTATTATCTTTAATGAGTAAAATCTATGAGAAAAATGAATGATTACAGAAGGTTTCTAACCTTCGTGTTCTTATTGATGATTTCCGGTTCTGCTGCCTTGGCGCAGGAACTGATGAAAGTCGCTGGTCTTGTAGTTGACCAAAATGCCGACCCTTTGATTGGTGTTACCGTGCGTGTGCAGGGAGACAACAAGGGTGGTACTGTAACTGATATGGATGGTAACTTTACAATCCAGGTGCAAAAAGGTAAGACCCTTGTCTTCTCTTATCTTGGCTATAAGAATAAAGAGGTATTAGCCAACTCTTCCAGACTCAAGATAACATTAAATGAAGACAACAAGGTACTCGATGATGTTGTCGTTGTGGGATATGGTGTACAGAAGAAGAGTTCTGTGACCGGTGCCATCTCTCAGGTGAAGAAAGAGGATATGGAAAATCGTACCATCACCAATGCCAAGTCTGCTCTTCAGGGTAAGACCGCAGGTGTACAGATTGTCTCTTCTTCTGCTCGTCCGGGTGCATCACCAACCGTTCGTATCCGTGGTTTCTCTTCCAATGGTTCTTCCGATCCTCTCTATGTAGTAGATGGTGTGCGCCTAGGCGATATTAGTGGTATCGATCCTAATGACATAGCATCTATGGAAGTGTTGAAGGATGCCGCTTCTGCTGCCATATATGGTGCAGAGGCTGGTAATGGCGTGGTTCTCATTACAACGAAGAAGGGTACTGTGGGTAGTGGAAAGATAACATATGATTTCCAATATGCTATCGAATCGCTTGCTAAAAAGCCTAAGTTGCTCAATGCCGAAGAATATATCCAATATATGAAAGAAGGTAAGACCTTTACCGAGGATTATCTCTTGAAGAATTGGGATGGAACAACCAATACCTCCTGGGTAGATGCCATCTATGGTAAGGGTAAGATGCAGAAGCACAACCTGGGCTTTACGGGTGGTAACCAAAATGGCAACTACTATCTTTCGCTTACTTATCTTGACAATGATGGTATGGTAAGAGGTAATAATGACCTCTATCGTCGTCTTACCGCTACCATCAATGCTGAATATCAGATCAAGCCATGGTTGAAGGTGGGTACTACTAACCAGATTGAAAAGTATAACGCTCGTTCTGTTTCAGAGGGTACTGAGTATGGTTCTATGATGGCAGCTGTGCTTTCTATGGATCCATTGACCCCCGTTGCATACGAGGGTGGAAACTTGCCTGCTCATGTTGCTAGTGCCTTGGCAAGCGGAAAGCATCTCTTGACCAATGCGGCTGGTAACTACTATGGTGTGTCTGCTTTCTATGCAGGTGAGCAGTTCAACCCATTCGTGATGCGTGACAATGGCATATCTCGCAACAGTGGATTCAATGTGAATGGTTCCATTTATGCAGATTTCAAGCCTATCAAGGATCTTGTGCTTACTTCTCGCTTTGGTTACCGTTTGTCGGGTACTCGCAGTTCTTCCACTTCACTTCCTTACTATGGAAATGCAACGCAAAGCCGTGATTATGTAGATCAGAGTGCATCTTCTTCTACCTCTATTTATTATCAATGGGAAAACTTTGCCAACTATATGAAGAAGTTTGGTGACCATACCGTGAATGCCATGGTTGGTATGTCTTTCCAGGAATCTACCTACGATTTCGTGCAGGGTGGTTTGCAGGCTAATGGTGAAGACGCTGTCAAAAAAAACAATCCATTGTTCTACTATCTGAATTTCGCATCCGCTTCTGCTACCAAGTCTGTAGGTGGTGAGAAAACTCGCTCTGCCAAGTATTCTTACTTTGGTCGTTTGAGTTACGATTATAAGAACCGTTATTATCTGCAGGCTTCCCTCCGTGCAGATGCTGCCGACTTATCTAAGCTTCCAGCTACCAATCGTTGGGGATATTTCCCAGCTGTGTCTGGAGGTTGGACCATTTCTGAGGAAAAGTTCTTCGAGCCTTTAAGAGATGTTGTGGCTAGTTTGAAATTGCGTGCCAGCTGGGGCCAGAATGGTAGCTTGGCTGCCTTGAGTGGCTATGCCTACAGCACCGATATGGCGCAGGGTAGCATTTATCCGTTAGTTTCTGGTAATAATTATACAACGTCTGTTAGTCCATCTAGTATGGGTAACGATAAACTGAAGTGGGAAACATCAGAGCAGACCGACTTGGGTATTGATGCGCTCCTCTTCGCTGGCAGAATGAACTTCAGCATGGACTATTTCGTGAAGAAGACCAAGGACTTGCTCGTGGGTGGTACCACTCCATCTTTGGTTATCGGCGGCACTACATCTCCTATCAATGCTGGTAACGTAAGCAACAAGGGATTCGAGTTTGAACTCGGTTGGAGAGACAACATCGGTGATTTCAGCTACAGTGTGCGTGGCAACCTCGCTACCTTGAAGAACGAGGTTACTTATCTCGACCCATCCTTGACTCGTTTGCAGGGTACTACCTTTATGAATGTGCCTCTCACATACTTCGAGAAGGGTTATCCTGTGTATTACTTCCGCGGCTATCAGTTTACAGGCATAGACCCAAAGACGGGCGATCCAACTTTTGCCGACCTGAACGATAGTGGTGATTTGACCGATGATGACAAGATGGACTTGGGTAGTGCCATTCCAGACTTCACCTATGGTATCACCTTGACCGCAGCTTACAAAGGTTTCGACTTGGCAGTATTTGGTTCTGGTGCATCAGGCAACAAGATATTCAACTGTATCAACCGTACCGACTTCCCTATGGTCAACAAGATGAAGGAACTCTTCTATGACGACCGTTGGACGGAGAGCAATCCTAATGGTAGCAAGCCACGTGCTGGTGCCAACAATATGGACAAGTATGCTACATCCAGCGCAATGGTATATGATGGATCTTATTTCAAGATTAAGCAGATTCAGTTGGGCTACAGTTTGCCGAAGACTCTTCTCAAGAAGGTAGCAATCAGCAACTTGCGCCTCTATGTGTCTCTCGATGACTTCTTCACCATCACCAAGTACCCAGGCTTCGACCCTGAGGTTTCTACCAATAGTGTAGTGGGTATGGGTATCGACAAAGGCGGTTATCCAACCTCAAGGAAGGTAGTGATGGGCTTCAACTTGGAGTTCTAAGGTCTGGAGGTTCATATAACTAACACTATACATATTCTATATATATATATAATAACATTAGGAAATTATGAAAAAGAATATCATATATAGTCTGCTTCTCGTTGTGGCAGTGTTATTTGCCGGTTGTGAAGACAGACTCGATATAGCAAAGCATGGCAATATGGGTGGTCAGGATGATTTCTACAAGACCAATGAGCAGACCGAGCAGGCGGTGGCTGCCATGTATAGCCGTGTGAAGGGATTGTATTATACTTGGTTCTTTACCAAGAATCTGCTTTCGGATGATGCTTGGTGTGGCGGTGGTAATCGTGGCGACAACAACTCATACGAGCAGTTGAATGAATATACCTTCGATTCTAGCAACGGTAATATCGAGGGCCTGTTCTCGGGTCTCTATGGTGTCATCTATCAGTCAAACCTCGTCATAGAGAAGGTGGCTAAGGATACGGATGTCAAGAAACGTGCCATAGCCGAGGCTTATTTCTTCCGTGCTTGGGCTAACTTCGAGCTGGTTACTCTTTGGGGTACAGCTCCATTGGTAGATCATCTCTTGGCTACAGATGAGTACCGTCAGCCAAACAGTACTCCAGAGGCACTTTGGGCTGTTGTGGAGGCAGACTTGAAAGAGGCTATCGGTATGAATGCCTTGCCTTCCAAGAAGAACAAGGACGATCAGGAGACGGGTATGCGTGTTACCCAGGAAGTGGCAAAGGCTTATTTGGGCAAGGCTTATCTCTTCCAGAAGAAGTATCAGGAGGCTGCATCCGTACTCAATGAGGTGGTGGATTCCAAGAAGTACGACCTCTTCCGTGGCGACTATGACATGCAGTTTCATGCCGTCAACAACAACAACTGTGAGTCTATGCTCGAATTGCAGTGGCGTAACGACCAGGAGCAGACTTGGTCCCAGATGGACATGACCTTCCTGATGCAAGGATGGCGTACTGGCAATATGACGCTTGAAGGAAAGGCTGCCGACGAAGTTGCTCAGGGAACCTACGGCTTCTTGAACCCTCGCAAGTCTCTCTATGATGCATTTGTAAAAGCAGAGGGCGAGAATGGATATCGTTTGCAGAAGACCCTGCTCAACAGTAATCAGATAGCAGCATACGGTGTGAAGTTGAATCCTGGTCAGAACATCTATGGATGTGAAGGATACCTCTTCTTTAAGAACCGCTTATTGAAGAGTGACAACATCATGGATGCCTCCTGGTTCCAGGGATTTCAATATACCGACCGAAAGATTATGCGTTATGCCGAAGTTCTCCTCCTGGCTGCCGAGGCAAACCTGGAGGCTGGCAACACAGACGTAGCGCTGAGAGACATCAATGAGATTCGTATTCGCGCCAAGGAAACTCCATTGACTAGCGTTACCTTGGACGACATCAAGACGGAGAAGCGCTTGGAGCTCTGTCTGGAAAGTACCCGATTCCAGGACTTGGTACGTTGGGGTGATGCCAAGAAAGCCTTGGCTTCACAGGGTAAGGAAATTCCTAACTACTCTTCCAAGGGCGTAAGTTGGGATTTCTCCAATTCTACTTTCGGATTCCAAGACAAGCACATGTTGCTTCCTATTCCTTTGAAGGAAAGAGAATTGAATCCTAATATCCAGCAGAATACGGGATGGTAATCTTCTAATTAACTGATATTTAAATGATATTGATATGAAAAAATATATAGGTTCAATATTAAGTCTGTTTATTGCAGGGCTGTGTTTCACAGCCTGCGATAACGATGCTCTTGATGGTATGCAGGGAGTATATGCAGATATGCAGAATTATACATCGCAAGAGGCTACCGTGCAGCCTACCACTAAGTTAAAGAAAGGCTTGAAGGCGCTCAATGTAGATATAAAAGATGTAAAGGGAACTGCCATTCAGATTAGTTTTGGTAGTACCGAGTGGATTCTTCCCGCTGCCTCTTATACCGTAGCTGAGACCGTGGCTAACAAAACTTGTGTGGTCAAGGTGAATGGTGAGGCAATGAAGAGTGGCGACATCGACGTATCTCTTATCGGGGGCAAGTATTACTTGAACGGTTTGTTTGCCAATGCCGCCGGTCAGCGAGTGAAGTTGAATTATGTAGGAGAGCTTGCCTTCGTTGTGGGACAGGATGACCCAGAGGCTTCTGGTTATACCTTCTCTATCGCAACCTCTCCTGTGATGACACGCGATTGGGCAACCGGTCAGACAACCTTCTTCCCAGACGTTACCAAATATGTGATGACCGTAAAGAGTCCTGAGGGCAAGGTGATGGCATCTTTGGAGGCTGTCAATTCCAACAACTTGCAAGCAGAGGGCTTGGCAGGTACTTATACTATCCAGGGTAGCTCTACTGCCCCTTGGTTAATGGACAATGGTTATGCCATGCCACAATATGGTGCATTTGGCGGAAGTTATTTTGTGGACGAGGCGGGCAAGCAGCAGTATATCTCTTCTGGTTCCATCGTGATTGAGACCGCAAAGGATTCCGAGGGTATGAGCTTGTTTACTTTCTCTGGTTCCAACTTAGGCACCGTGGATGTTACAGGTGCTGCAGGAACGGGTAATTTTACAGTGAAGTTCGCTTCAGTGGAAGTACAATAATCATATACGTATATATAATAAGGTGTAAAGACAATGAAAAAGTTATCAATATTAGTTATTGCATTATGTATGACATGTGGCAGTGCTTCGGCACAGCAAGCCCTCTTCGGAGGGCAAATGCCACAGTCGCCTGAGATTCATGCCGACAAGACGGTTACTTTCCGCTGTATGGCACCTGGTGCTCAAAAGGTGCAGATTACGGGGGATTTCTTGCCAACTCGCAAGATTGATACCCCGATGGGCAAGTATGATGCCCCAGGTGTGGCTGACTTGACCAAGGACGAGAAGGGGGTGTGGAGCTATACCACCACCTCTCCTCTGTCACCAGAGTTGTATTCTTATACAATGATGGTGGATGGCGCCAGTGTTACTGACCATCTCAACGTCTATACCGTGCGTGACATCGCCAACGTTTCCAACTATTTCTTGATAGGTGGGGGAAAGGCAGATCTCTACAAGGTCAACAAGGTAGCGCATGGAACCGTATCAAAGGTCTGGTATGATGATGCCAAAGCTGGCCTTACTCGCCGTATGACAGTATATACTCCTGCTGGTTACGAGACCAGCAAGCAGAAATATCCTGTGCTTTATCTCTTGCATGGCATCGGTGGCGACGAGGAAGCGTGGATGGATTTGGGACGTGCTTCGCAAATCCTCGATAACCTCATTGCGCAAGGCAAGGCGAAGCCAATGATCGTCGTCATGACCAATGGCAATATCTCTCAGGAGGCAGCTCCAGGACAGACTTCGGATAATCTGATAGTTCCTACATTGGGATTGCCTAAGACCATGGAAGGCTCTTTTGAGGTTTCTTTCCCAGAGGTGGTGAAGTTTGTGGATGCTCGTTATCGTACCTTGGCAAATACCCAGAACCGTGCCATCGCCGGTTTGTCAATGGGTGGATTCCATTCCCTCTATATTTCCATCAACAATCCTAAGACCTTTGGCTATGTGGGTCTCTTCTCGGCAGCCATTGGCAAGGAACAAAGAAGTGGTGGCGCCAACGAGTACATCTATGATAACTTCGACAAGAAGTTGGCTGACTTGTTTGCAGCCAAGCCAAAGCTCTTCTGGATTGGTATCGGCAACACCGACTTCCTCTTTAAGGACAATACCGCCTTAAGAGAGAAACTGACCAAGAACCATTATCCATTCACCTATATGGAGACCGATGGCGGTCATATCTGGCGCAACTGGCGCATCTACCTGGGTGAGTTTGCCCAGAAAATCTTTAAGTAACTTCAAACAACATCACAATGAAAAAGATAACATTTTTGGCAACAGCCTTGCTCTTGAGTATGAGCAGCTTTGCACAGCAAGCTTTGTTCGACAACGTACCTGTGGTATCTCCAGAGGTAAACGCTAACCATACAGTAACCTTCCGTCTCAAGGCTCCCAATGCACAGAAAGTGCAGATTACGGGCGACTTCTTGCCTACCAAGCAGATTGATACCCCTGTGGGAAAGTATGATGCACCGGGAGTGGCAGACTTGGTGAAGGATGACAAGGG
Source organism: Prevotella sp. AM23-5 (assembly GCF_003473645.1). NCBI lineage: Bacteria > Pseudomonadati > Bacteroidota > Bacteroidia > Bacteroidales > Prevotellaceae > Prevotella > Prevotella sp. AM23-5. Next base: position 14,192 of record NZ_QUCG01000061.1, read on the forward strand.
AGTATGGAGCTTTACCAGCACTAATCTTTCTCCTGAGCTTTATTCTTATAATCTCATCTTGGATGGTGTGAAGATTGTGGATCCTGGAAGCGTCTATATCACTCGTGACATCACTTCGGAAACCAATATTTTTATCTTGTCAGACAAGAAAGGCGACTGTGGTGACCTCTACACCGTCAATGAGGTGCCTCATGGCAATGTGCAGAAGGTTTGGTATGATAGTCCTACGCTCAAGATGCAGCGTCGTATGACCGTCTATACTCCAGCAGGTTACGACAAGGGCAAGGATTACCCAGTGCTCTACTTGCTTCATGGCGCAGGTGGTGATGAGGATGCTTGGACTACTTTAGGTCGTGCACAGCATATTCTTGATAATTTGATTGCCACTGGTAAGGCTAAGCCTATGGTCGTGGTGATGACCAATGGCAACCCTAACTGTCAGGCTGCTCCTGGCGAATGGTCGGCAGGTATGTATGTGCCTTCTTTCTATGGTTACCAAGGTGCCAAGGCGGTGGCTACGATGGATGAGAGCTTCCCTGACGTGATGAACTATGTGGAGAGCCATTACAAGGTGGGCAAGGATAAGGCGCATCGTGCCATCTGCGGTTTGTCAATGGGTGGTGGACACTCCTTTGACATCTCTCGCCGTTTCCCTAATAAGTTTGATTACGTTGGTCTATTCTCCGCTGGTTTGCATGTGGGAAAGACTGGCGATTTTCGCACCGATTTCTATAAGATGCTGCAAGAGGACGAGGAGGCGAAGCAGCAGTTGGCAACCTTGTTTAAGAACAAGCCAAAATTGTATTGGATAGGTATGGGCAAGACCGACTTCTTGTATAAGAGTACAGCCGGCTTGCGTCGCTATTTCGATGAGAAGGGGTATGAATATACCTATATGGAGACCGAGGGCGGCCACATCTGGCGTAATTGGCGTGTGTATCTTACAGAGTTCGCACAGAAGATTTTCAAATGATAAAATAAGTTTTTCAAGTAAGAGTTTTGTAAAAGATTATTAAAAAATAAGATATAGACAATGATAAAACAATTATTAGTTTCTTCATGTGTGCTTTTTTCTGCGACTTTCGTAGTGCAAGCACAGAACCCAAAGTTGGGTGTGTCTCCTATCCAGGATGTCATCAATGCGATGACTCTTGATGAGAAGATTCAGTTGGTGGTAGGTTCTACGGGTAAGTATGAGAGCCAGATGGAGGCTACCATTGGTAACCAAGGTCAGTTGGTACAGGGTGCCGCAGGTCAGGTGAATGGTATTGAGCGTCTGGGCATTCCAGCTACGGTTGTAGCCGATGGTCCTGCTGGTCTTCGCATCGACCCTAAGCGCAAGAATACCGATAAGACATTCTACTGTACCCACTTCCCTGTGGCTACTGTGATGAGTTCTACCTGGAACAAAGACTTGGTGTATTCCGTAGGTACCTCTATGGGAGACGAGGTGAAGCATTATGGCGTAGATGTCTTGTTGGCACCTGCTACCAATATTATGCGTAATCCTCTTTGTGGTCGTAACTTTGAGTATTATTCAGAAGACCCATTGTTGGCTGGTACCATTTGTGCTGCTATGGTGAATGGTATCGAGAGCAACGATGTCGGTACTTCGTTGAAGCACTTCGCACTGAACAACCAGGAGACCAATCGTACTCGTAACAATGTTATCGGTAATCCACGTACTTTCCGTGAGATTTACTTGAAACCTTTCGAAATCGTTATCAAGGAGGCTCAGCCTTGGACAGTGATGACTTCTTACAATCTCATCAATGGTACGATGTCTAGTGAGCGTTGTGACTTGATAACAGAGATTCTTCGCCATGAGTGGGGATTCAAGGGTATGGTGATGACTGACTGGTTTGGTGGTCTTAGCGCAGCTGCCCAGATGGAAGCGGGTAACGACCTGTTGATGCCACGTAAGGCAGACCAGGTGAAGGAGATTCGCAAGGCTGTGCTCAATGGTCGCCTGTCGATGGAAATCCTCGACCGCAATGTACGCCATATCTTGGAGTATATCATGCAGACTCCTCGTTTCAAGCAGTATGTTGCTGACAACAACCCTGATTTGAAGGGACATGCTTTGGTGGCTCGCAATGCCGCTACCGAGGGAATGGTGTTATTGAAGAATAACAAGAATGTATTGCCACTCGTTCAGAAGATTAAGAACATAGCTCTCTTCGGCAATACTTCTTATGATTTCATAGCTGGTGGTACTGGTTCCGGCAATGTTAACCATGCTTATGTGGTAAGTTTGTTGGATGGTTTGAAGAATGCTGGCTATCAGGTGGATGGCGACATCCAGAAGTCATACATAGAGTATGCTCCAAAGGCAAAGGCAAATTTGCCAAAGCCAAAGAATCCTTTGGAGGCTTTCTTGCCGGGTCACTTCATCCCTGAGATGAGCCTTGCTGAATTGAATATGTCTGCTGCCGTCAAAAACAACGATATGGCAATCATCACTATTGGTAAGTCGTCTGGTGAGTTCTTGGATCGAAAGATTTCTGATAGCTTCAATCTCACCAAGGAGGAGAAGGATATGATTTCTGGCGTTTGCAACGCTTTCCATAAGGCTGGCAAGAAGGTGGTTGTCATCTTGAATGTTTGTGGCGTTATTGAGACCAAGAGTTGGATTGGCGGTCCTGATGCTGTATTGCTGTCTTGGTTGCCTGGTCAGGAGGGTGGTAACTGTGTTGCTGACATCTTGGCGGGTAAGGAGAATCCTTCTGGTCGTCTTCCTATGACATGGCCTGTAAGTTATAACGATGTTCCTTCTAAGGCTGATTTCCCTAACCCTGAGACTGTCAAGGTTGATGATGTGCTTGGTATGTTTATGGGCAAGGGCATCGGTAGCAAGGGTGACGTGAAGAATGTGGATTACACCGAGTATAATGATGGTGTTTATGTAGGTTATCGTTATTACCAGACTAAGAAAGTGCCTGTATCTTTTCCTTTTGGTTATGGTATGAGTTATACTATCTTTAAGTATGGCAAACCTGTGGTAACGAAGGATGCACAGGGCAATATCAAGGTCCTGGTGACTGTGAAGAATGCTGGTAAGGTAGCTGGTAAGGAAGTTGTTCAGGTATATGTGGCAGCTCCTGGCAAGGATATGGATAAACCAACCAGGGAACTTCGTGGTTTCGCCAAGACTAAGAAATTGCAGCCTGGTGAGTCGGAGACAGTTACTATCGACATCCCATACAAGAACCTGGCTTCTTTCAATGAGGTTGATAGTCAGTGGCAGGTTGAGGCTGGTGATTACAAGGTGATGGTGGCAAAGAATGCTGCCGATCTCAAGCCTCTCACTACCGTGATTACTGAGGAAGCTGGTGTAACCGAGAAGGTTCGCCCTTGCTTGCTCAAGGAAGTAAAGTAGTTCTATCAAAGATAAAGCTCAATAATAAAAGAGCTTGATGGTAATAAAGAGTTTAATAAGATATAAAAAGAGGGTGCGCTATCAACTGACGGCGCACCCTCTTTTTATATCTTATGGATTTTTTTAAAAGTCTCTTCTCTTATATGATCCAGAGATGGAAGCCCTTCTGCTCCAGGGCACCCTTGATCTCCTTGACGTGTGCGGAGTCGCGGGTCTCCATCGTGAGTCGGAGCACGCAGGCATTCACCTTGTTGCGGTTGGCAGAACGGTCGTGATGAACTCCCGTGATGTTGCCGCCCAGGTTTGCAATGACGGAGGCTACCTCTACCAGCTCGCCCGGCTTGTCGTCCAGCTCCATCTCGATGGTGCAGAGACGTCCGCTCTTTACCAATCCACGGTTGATGACGCGGTTCAGGATGGTAACATCGATGTTACCGCCGCTTACCACGCAGATGGTCTTCTTGCCCTTCACCGGCACCTTGTTGTACATCACGGCAGCTACGCTTGCAGCTCCGGCTCCTTCAGCCACCATCTTCTCGCTCTCGAGGAGCTTCAGGATGGCTGCGCAGATTTCGTCCTCACTTACGGTGACGATTTCATCCACATAGTTGGAGCAGGTTTCGAAGGTAATCTTACCCGGTTCCTTCACGGCGATGCCGTCGGCTACGGTTGCCACAGATGGCAGCTTCTCCTGCTTGTGGTCGTGGAGACTCTGAACCATGCTGGCTGCTCCCTCTGCCTGGACTCCATAGACCTTGATGTTAGGATTGAGCGACTTGATGGCGAAAGCGACTCCCGAAATCAGTCCGCCGCCACCTACCGGTACTACCACAGCTTCTACATCAGGCAGCTGATCGAGGATTTCCAGTCCGATGGTTCCCTGTCCGGCAATCACCTTCTCGTCATCGAAAGGATGCACGAAGGTATAGCCGTGCTCATCCTTCAGCTGCAACGCCTTCTGGTAAGCGTCATCATAGACGCCCGGAACCAGGCAGACCTCTGCACCTAGACGCTTGGTAGCCTCTACCTTGGAGATAGGGGCACCCTCGGGCAGACAGATGAGGCTCTTCACTCCCATGGCGGTAGCGCCGAGAGCCACACCCTGTGCGTGGTTGCCTGCCGAACAGGCAATCACACCCTTCTCCTTCTCTTCCTGAGAGAGTTGGGAAATCTTATAGTATGCACCTCGAATCTTGAACGACCCCGTCTTCTGGAGGCATTCCGGTTTCAGATAAACATCACTATCTGGGTTGATTCTCGGTGTGTGAACCAGCTCAGTTTTTCTAATCACGTGGCTCAGCACGAAGCGGGCCTTGTAGAAATCGTCAAGTTGTAACATAATCGTTGATATGCTTTAATTCTGTTATCTGTCAGGATGATAGTTCCTGAGTGATTTTTGACTGCAAAGGTACTCTAAAAGGAAGAAAACACAAAATATTTCAATTTAATTTTTGTTATTCCCCTCAAGTTTCCTTAGTGGTTGGAGTAAGTATGTGGGGCGATGGCCTGCTACATGCCGAAGTGCTCCAGCGCCGCAGCTACGCCGTCTTCCTCATTCGAGAGGGTGATGTAGTCGGCATCGGCTCTTACTTCCGGGGCAGCATTCGCCATGGCTACTCCCATGCCTGCAAGTTTCAGCATGCTCAGGTCGTTGTAGCCGTCGCCGAAGGCTATCATATCGGCAGGGGTGAGATTGATCTTCGCCAGGAGTCTTCTCAGCGACTGCGCCTTGTCGATTCCCTTAGGTACCAACTCGAGGAAGAATGGGGCTGAGCGGAAGACGTCCATCTTATCGTCCACCATATCCAGCAGTTCCTGTTCTGCCTTGAGCATATCCGATGGGTCGCCCGTCATGAGGAGCTTGGTAGGATGAGGTTCCAGGGCATCGAGTAGATGCTCTACCTTGCGGATGTTCATCTTGTTGATGCGCGATTCTTCCTTCACATACTGATCGTCTGGCATCTCGGTGATGATTTCATTGCCGGCGTATCCCAGCAGGGCATGGCTCTTCTCTCGCGCGTACTTATATAATACAGGGATTACCTCATCTGGCAGAAACTGGGTGAAGAGTTTCTCGCCGGTCTGGGCGTTCACGATATTTCCACCATTATAGGAAAGGATATAGCCCCCTCGCTTCTGCAGTTCCAGGCATTCTGCCACCGGCTCGATGCCGTATGTAGGGCGACCGGATGCAAGGATGATGACGGCTCCCTCGCTGGCAGCCTTGAGGAGAGCTTCGCGGGTTTTGGGGGTGACCACCTTGTCGTGGTTGGTCAGGGTGCCATCCAGGTCGAGTGCGATGGCACGGTAAGGAATCTGTTTTGCTTTTTCCATTGTTCTATGTGATTCTTTGTTTTTTATGCGTGCAAAGATACAATAATATTCTGAAAAATGGGAAGTAAAGTGTATTTTTGCTAATTTTGTTCCCAAAAAGGTGGTCATTTAAACGAAATGACTCTGTTTTTATCAGTGCTAAATGGTTTTTGAACGATAAGCACCCATCTTTTATTGTTTGTTTTACACTATATTCGGAATCTTTTTGTATCTTTGCACCGCAAATCAAAGTAACCCTAAAATCCGCAACTATCATCCAAT